>DAOQWY010000037.1 GCA_035342335.1 Bacteroidales bacterium | reverse complement strand
ATTCCGGAAGAATTTCTGACGGCAGCGGTAACACAGCCATCGGTTCGCGATCGCTTTTTTCCAATACCACCGGTTATTCCAATGTTGCAATGGGTGTAAAGGCATTGTACAGCAGCACCGACCGCAGCAACCTGGTGGCCATCGGGGATAGTGCGTTGTTTAATAATGGGCTTGGGGCACCTTCCCATTTACAGGCAAAATATAATACGGCTATAGGTTCGAAAGCGCTTTATTCAAATATAACAGGCTTTCTGAACACCGCCACAGGATATCAATCCCTTTATTCCAACGTCGATGGAGTACGGAATTCTGCATACGGAGAACAATCACTTTATTCCAACGTAGGGGGAAATAATAATACAGCCATAGGAAATCAATCACTTTATTACAATACGGAAGGAAATAATAATACAGTCGTAGGATATCATGCCCTTCATAAAAATACCACGGGGGATAATAACATAGCCACAGGCTTTCATTCACTCTTTAATAACACCACCGGCTATTCCAACGTCGCAATGGGAGTAGAAGCACTGTACAGTAACACCACCCGCCGCAACCTGGTGGCCATCGGCGACAGTGCGCTGTATAATAATGGCACAGGGGCCACGCAAATATTCCATGCAACTCAAAATACGGCCATTGGTTCCAAAGCGCTTTATTCCAATTCAACTGGCTTCAATAACACCGCCACCGGAAATCAATCACTTTATTCCAACACTACCGGAAAATATAATACTGCCATCGGGGTTCAATCACTTTATTTCAACATTGGAGGAGGTTATAATACAGCAACAGGATTCCATGCACTTTATAATAATACGGAGGGACTTTACAATACAGCTATCGGATTTTGTGCACTTTTTAATAATACGGAAGGAAATGATAATGAAGCTACAGGATATTGGACGCTTTATTCTAATACGATAGGAAATAGTAATATAGCCACAGGCCGGGAAGCACTCAGGTACAACACCACCGGCTATTCCAATGTCGCAATGGGAATAAGGGCCCTGTATAGCAACACCACCCGCAGCAACCTGGTGGCAGTGGGGGACAGTGCGCTGTTTAATAATGGCACAGGGGCTTCAGACTACAGTCACGCAAAATATAATACGGCCATTGGTTCGAAAGCGCTTTATTCCAATACAACTGGCTCTTATAGCACCTCCACCGGATATCAATCACTTTATTCCAACACCATCGGATTCAAAAACACAGCCACCGGATATCAGGCACTTTATTCTAATACCGAAGGATACGAAAATACTTCCTTAGGATACCATGCACTTTATTACAATGAAGATGGCTGTGGCAATACAGCCAGTGGGTGTGGCGCGCTTGCTAATAACACCGAGGGCAACTTCAACACCGCATCAGGATACTGGGCATTATTGGTCAATACATCAGGTTCAAGTAATAGTGCTTTTGGTGAGATGGCACTTTATAATAATTCCACAGGATGGTATAATTCGGCCGTCGGCATGCAGGCACTATACTCCAATACCACCGGAAATAATAACGTAGCCTTCGGTGATAAAGCACTATTTCTAAACACCACCGGGCACTCCAATGTCGCAAATGGAACAGGTGCATTGTATAAAAACACCACCCGCAGCAACCTGGTGGCTGTGGGGGACAGTGCGCTGTACAATAATGGTCAAAATGTTTCTCAAATATACCATGCAACAGAAAATACAGCCCTTGGTTCCAGAGCGCTTTATTCCAATACAAGAGGATACCGCAACACGGCTACAGGATATCATACACTTTATTCCAATACTACTGGAATCTGTAATACAGCAATTGGTGATAAGGCACTGTACAGTTCTACCGAAAGCGGTCATAATACTGCCACCGGATATCATGCACTTTATAATACGACTGGGAGTGCTAACACCGCCTATGGATCCTATGCAATGTTTTTTAATGCAGCAGGAATGAATGCCACTGCTTTAGGTTATGGTGCCATGTATTATTCTAATCCTACCACTACCACCTTCGACAATTATAATGTTGCAATCGGTTACTATTCACTGCGGGGCTCTATTTCTCCCTCAGCAAATACTGGCAATTATAATACTGCTCTTGGCTCTCAAACGCTTTTTAATAACACGACAGGATCCCATAATTTGGCCGCTGGAAATCATGCACTTTATTCCAACACTACAGGATACAATCTTACCGCCATGGGTGATTCTGCACTTTATTCAAACACAGAGGGCTTAGCAAATACGGCCGTTGGAAAGAACGCGATGAAAGCTAATACAACTGGAGATTATAATACAGCAATTGGCCGATCTGCTCTTGATTACAACACAACAGGTAATTCTAACACTGCCGTGGGATACAATGCGGGCCCAAACGTTTCAAATGCTTCAAATACAATAGCTATAGGGCGCGACGCAGAAGTCACTGCCAGTAACCAGGTACGCTTGGGCAACAGTAGCATTACCACTTTGTACTGCATGGGAGCCTATGTGGGGACAGTCGGAGGGACCAACCGGGATGTATTTGTTGATAACAATGGTAAGATCGGTTACGTATCTTCCTCTCTCAGGTATAAAGAGAACATTGAAGACATGGAAAGCATTGACTGGCTGTATTCGCTCAGACCGGTTAACTTCACCTATAAGACGGATGAGAATCACTTGCCGCAGGTTGGCCTGATCGCCGAGGAAGTGGAGCAGGTAAAACCGGAATTCGTCAGCTACGACAACGTAGGAAGACCGGAAACGGTCTCCTACTCCGCCCTGATCTCCCCGTTGCTCAAGGCCGTACAGGAGCAGCAGGAGATGATAAAAGCCTTGCAGGAGGAGGTGAAGCGTCTGAAGGAGAACCAGGCACGTTAATAAGATCAAAGAGCATTAACTACTGCCTGTCAGATCCTATAATCGTAACCTGAACGAACAAATGAAATACAGGATCCATTGCCTTGAAGTCAATGAGGATGACTTTCAGTGTCAACTTGCGAAATTTGTAAATGATCTGGAGGGAGAGGTTGTTTCAGTTGTACCCCATGTTACCCAAAAATTTCTTCGTTACGGAGCTAAGATCGATTATATACTGGTTGTGGAGAAAATAAAATAGGATCAGGATTGGAGGCAGACAACGGTAATTTGCTCATTTACCCCTCCCCTGTGAGGGTGTGTCAAAAGTCTTTTTTCACCGCTAAGTCGCTAAGACGCCAAGAAAAAGAATATTGATTATTAAGACTTTACGTCTTGGCGTCTCTGCGGTTTTGAATAAAATAACCCCTTTTGATATAACCTCTCGTTAAATTTGGTATTTCCGGGATCTGTAAACTCAACTTAGAACCTTCAGCAGCTCCGACGCTTCTCTGTGCAATTTAAGGATCTTCTCTTTCAATGACAGTATGTTCGCCGTATGGCTCTCCGACCAGCCTTTGCGCAACTCCTGGTCCAGCACCACGGCCGTGGCCGCACTCTTCTCATCCAGGAACTCCCGGAGATGCGGCACCAGACTGTGGATGGAGAAAGCCAGCGGCTCGTGCTGCAGCTGGTCCATCCATACCTGCCACTTCCCAACCTGCTCTCCCGACTGTGCCAGGAAGAGTTCCAGATACCGGATGAACCGGTCCTTCTTCCCGTTGCAGGTATCATACAGCCGGTCGGACCAGGCGGGCCTGTTGGAAATCGCTGCAAGAAAATTCTCTTTATCCGGCTCCTGTGTGATCACTCCCTGGTCGGTGACCCGTTTCAAATGCTCGTGTAACGTCCTGGCCAATACGTTCTGTGATACCGGCTTGGGCACATAGCCGTTCATGCCCGATTCCAGGCAATGCTGGATGTCGCTGCGCACCACGCTGGCCGTCAGTGCGATCACCGGGATGGCCGCATTCTCATTGCCCAGCAGCCGCAGCCTCCGGGTGGTTTCATAGCCATCGATGCCCGGCATACGGATGTCCATCAGCACCAGGTCGAACTTCTCTTTCTCCAGCCGCGCCAGTGCCTTGTAACCATCTTCCACAAGGATCACTTTCGATTCCGGCAGGATCTTCTCTAGCAGCCCCTCGGTTACGATCTGGTTCGACGGGTTATCTTCGACCACAAGTATCCTGAAGGAACCTTTCATGAACAGTTCCGACATATCCTTCTCTTTCTCAAGGGCACGGTAAGCCTCCTCTGTGGATAAGGCCAGCGGAAGGGTAAAGCTGAACACCGACCCTTTCTGAGGTTCGCTCTCCAGTGCAAGGGTACCACCCATCCGCTCCACCAGCTTTTTTGAAATAGACAATCCCAGGCCCGTACCAACCACCCGTTGATCTTCGCTCTCTCCTGCCTGCACGAACTCCTCGAAGATCACTGCCTGCAGCTCCCTTGGAATACCCACCCCCGTATCCTCCACGCTGAAATGAACCATCGCCTTGCCGTCGCTTATCTCACCGGCCGCTATCTTTACCTGTATGGAGCCCCGTTCGGTGAACTTGATGGCGTTGCCCGCCAGGTTGAGCAATACCTGCCGGATGCGGCCGGCGTCTCCCCTGAGCCACTCGGGCGTGCCCTCCCCGTCCTGGATGATCAGCTGGATCCCCTTCTCGCTGGCTTTTCCGCCCAGGAGATTCTTCAGCTCTTCCATCAGCTCCTTAAGTTTGAAGGGAGATTCATGCAGATCCAGCTTGCCGGCATCGATCCGTGAAAGGTCCAGGATCTGGTTGATGATGCCCGTCAGGTGCTCACCTGCCTGCTTAATGTTCCGCAGAAACGTCCCCGTTTTGGGTGGCTGCGGATCGTCCAGCAGCAGGTCGGTCATGCCGATGACGGCATTGAGCGGTGTGCGGATCTCGTGGCTCATGCTGGCCAGGAACCGCTCCTTGAACTTCTCGCTCTGTTCGGCCCGCAGGCGTGCTTTTTCGATCTCCCGGTTCTGCTGCTCCAGCAGTCTGGCCGCTTTTTGTTTCTGCCGGAGGAAATAGAATACGACTCCTGCCAGAAGGAGGATCAGTGCTGAAATGCCAATGAAAAGGTATGTGATCACGCGGTTTTTTGCCAGCTGCTGCTCTTTGAAGGTAAGCTGATCCTCCATCTGTTCTATCTCAAAACTTTCGGTCAGCTCGCTGACCTTGGCTACGACTTCCACTTCTTTGGCTTCGATCTCTAAGGCGATAACCTTCTTGTAATGCTTCATCGCCTGATGGTAATCTCCCATCGCTTCATAGATCTGGGCGATACTTTCTATAAAGAATATGCGGTGTTCAAAATCCCGGTGAACAGATTCTAATTCCTCTGCTTTCTGAAGCTTTTCAAGTGCCTTCTTTTTATCGCCCTTGATCAAAAAAGCTTTCGCATCCAGAAGATAACATTCGGAGAGTGTCGCTGAATCCTCCATCTGACCGAACCATGATTGGAGTTCTTCCGAATAGTCAAGGGCAATATCAACACTTCTCCTGTTGTCACCGATCTCTTCTCCGTACAGGTTCAGGGTGTCATCCAGAAAACAGTATGCCAGATTGTAAAGAATGTGATGGGAGATGACCACGTTATTATATTGCTCATACAATTTGAGCGCCTCGTAGTACGATCGGATCCCTTCCCGGGACCTTCCTGCTGTCATATAGATTTGCCCAATACGATACAGTGCATCGGGTTTGATGTCTTTCTCACCGATTTTAGCACTGTCAGCCATGGCAAGGACACGCAAATACATTTCCATGGCCTTCGGAGAGTTCCCTGTGCGTGAGTATACATAGGCGAGGCTTCCCATGGTGGCGATTTCCTGTTCCAGGTTGTGGGTCTCCCTGAATATTTTCAGTGCCTGCAGCAGGTATTCACTCATTTTGTCATATTCCCTGGATCCCAGATAACCCTGGGCAACGGATGTATACGCTTCTCCAAGCAGTCCCGGGTCGCCCAGTTTCCCGGCAAGGTCCAGGGCAGCAAGAAAACGGTCCATGGCTTCATCAGGTTTCCCGATCACGGCATAATAATACCCTTCATGTATCCTGGAACGGATCATTCCGGGCATGTAGTCGGCCCTCTCCGATTCTTTAAAGAACATTTGAGCATAGTAGAGCAAAGAGTCGGGTATTTCAAAAACAAACGACCAGGTGAAGCCGGCACTTGCCTCCAGCCGAACAGTATCGGGGAGGCTTTTATCGAAGGCAATGGACCTCAGGCTGTCCCTCTCGGAGACGTCCTGGGCAGCAACGTATACCTGCATGGATAACATGATAAGGGCAAGTGAGAGAAGGATGGGTGTTTTCATGGTAGCGATTATGGGTATTTTTGTCAAATTTAATACATCTTTTCATCCAGATCAAGTCAGAAAGCATGAATAATGTGAATTTCCGGCACAGATCATTGCGTTTTTCGCAAATTATTCATATCTTAGTGGGTAAACTTTTTATCCTACAAACCTGATCACGATGAAGACAAGGCTCACCCTGTTTTGTGCCCCTGTCCTTTTCACGGTGGTGACACTGGGACAACCTGTGACCTGTGATTTGACGTTTACCGCCATAGACAGTGCGTCCTATGTTCGACTGGACAGTGTCAGCGTGATGAACCGAACCCAGGGGAGTGAAACCACGATCTACTTCCCCGACACCACCTTATCCCTGGAGATCATTCCGGGCGACCTGCTTCTTGTTGAACGGCATTGGCCGCAGCATGAAAATCCTGACCACCGGACAGAACAGCAAGCAAAGATGCATCCTTGAATACATTGGAATCTCCACCGGGAATCCTATTTTGAAGCAATTTACCAGAGCCGGCAGCTTCACCACCCTGGAGCCCGGTATCCTTGATGTCCCAACTGCTTCCAAAACGTACACCTTCCAGTTCGCCAGCGACATTCCCTGCCCGGAGGCTTATCTTCATACGGGGCATACTCATTTTTAGGCACGGATGGTTACTTCTGGACTACGTCGCTCCCGAGCGACTGGGTGTGGATCCGTTTTATGTGGTCCAACGCGGCCGGTGTTAACCGCGGATCATGGCCGCCTGACTTCGCGATCTCCATCCTCCATCCTTCATCCTTCCTCAAAACACCCTCCTGATCCTGAAGTTACTGTAATCCGCCATTTCATTGGATCAGGCCAGCTGACCCTGAATGATTACGCAAGGTTTGCAAAACCTGTAAAACCATTGTATATTTATCGCCTGAACACGTAAAACCTGACAACAATGAAACACACCTTGCCTTTGATCGCCGCGATGATCATAGTCCTTTCATTCAACACACATCGCAACCAGGCCTCCGCCCATGGCCTGCCTGATCTTAACGGATTTTCAGAGTGCGCTGCTTTTGTTCCAGGATTGCCATCTTTGCCGGAGGACGATTTTGTCTGTGCCGATGTCAATGTGGACGGCCTGGTCAATGTGCTGGATGTCATCACTTTGGTCAATTACATCATGGCAGGCGGCCCGGAACCGTTTGATGCAGAGGCAGCCGATGTAAATGCAGACGGCTACATCAATGTCCTGGACATCATTTTTATGGTCAACACCATCATGCAGGTGCCGGGAATACCCTGCGGATGCGTCGCACCGGTAAACCACGGTGGACAGACCTATACGACCGTCAAGATCGGTGACCAGTGCTGGTTCAGGGAAAATCTGAACATCGGCACAATGATCAGCAGTAATGAAGGAGGTCAGTTACAGACAGACAATGGAGTGATCGAGAAGTACTGTTATGGAAACACTGCCGCAAACTGTGATATTTATGGAGGACTCTATGAATGGAATGAGGCCATGCTCTATGTGACAGCCGAAGGAGCCCAGGGCATCTGCCCGGCTGACTGGCACATACCCACCGACAACGAATGGAAGATGCTGGAAGGGACCGTCGACAACCTGTATCCTGTCGGAGATCCTGAATGGGATGAGACAGGCTGGAGGGGATTGGATGCGGGTAACAACCTGAGAGAGACAGGAACAAGCCACTGGTATCCAACCAATGCCGGCGCCACCAATTCCAGTGGTTTCACGGGTCTTCCCGGTGGTCTCCGCAATCACGACGATGGGACCTTCTACTATCTTTCCGTGAGCGGTCACTTCTATTCATCATCGCAGATGAGCGAACTTGAAGCCAGAAGTCGTTACCTGAACGGTACACAGGCCCAGATTGGCCGTTTCGCAGATATCGAACACGGATTCTCCATCCGCTGCATCAAAGGCTGCTGGCCACAGCCTTCCCAAGCCAACGCAGGACCTGACCAGGTTAACATTCCAGGTACTTCGACATCCCTGGCTGGGAATACACCTGTCTTTGGCACTGGCGTCTGGCATATCCTCAGTGGCACAGGAGGCACCGTTGCGGATACCTCAAGCCCTATAAGCAGCTTCTCCGGACTGGCAGGGATTGCTTATGCACTTTCGTGGAAGATCACCTCTCAATGTGGAAGCACTCAGGATACCGTGCAGATAAGCTTTTCTCCAGGAACTGCTCAGCCATGCCCGGGGATTCCAACGGTTGAATACGAAGGACAAACCTACAATACAGTCCTGATTGGGACCCAATGCTGGCTGAAAGAGAATCTGAATGTAGGAATAATGATTGTCAATAATGGTAATCCAAACATTAATCAGACAAATAACGGAGTCATCGAAAAGTTTTGTTACAACAATGAAGCTGCTAATTGCATTGTTTACGGAGGAATGTACGAATGGCAGGAAGCGATGCAGTTTGTGACCACCGAAGGGGCCCAGGGCATTTGCCCGGATGGCTGGCACATACCCACAAACGCGGAATATGTCATTTTGGAAGGCACTGTTGACAGCGAATATCCCATCGATGACCCGGAATGGAATTCATCGGGCTGCCGTGGCCTGGATGCCGGGGGTAATTTGAAAGAAACGGGAATTGATCACTGGAATTCACCCAATACAGGTGCCACCAACGAAAGCGGTTTCACCGGCCTCCCGGGTGGATGGTCCCTGAATTCAGGGCTATTCTGGAACCTGGGCAAAAACGGCTATTTCTGGACCACAACCCTGTTTCATCCCTCTTTTGCATATGTCCGGTGGCTGAACTATGACAGCGCCTGTGTCAACCGGGCAAGTATGCGCATTGAAGACGCTCTTTCGGTCCGCTGCCTGAAAGACGAGTGAGGCGTGAACGCTGGCACCCTTACTATGAGATTCTTCATATTCATAATGATTGTTTTTTTCATTACCCTGTTTTGCAGGCCGGCCTATTCGTTACCGGATGGGGAAAACAATCACTTGAAACATACATTGAGCGGCTATGTGCGCGATGACTCCAATGGTGAAATGTTAATTGGTGTAACCGTATTTTGCAGTGAGACTAAAACAGGTGCAACTACAAATGTATACGGTTTTTATTCGCTTAGCCTTACTCCCGGAAAGTATACAATCCGTTATTCTTATATTGGATTCGAAGCCCAGGAAAAGGTAATTGATCTTGATAAAAACCTGACGGTTGATATTAACCTGAAGTTTATGGAACTTGAATTAGGCGAAGTATTGATTACCGGGAAACGTACTGACGAAAATGTACGTGCACCTGAAATGAGTCTGGCTAAGCTCGATATTAAAACCATTCGTAAAGTGCCTGCCTTGCTAGGTGAAATCGACATCGTGAAAGTAATGCAACTTATGCCCGGGGTGCAGGCTACCAGCGAAGGCTCAACGGGTTTCAGCGTTCGTGGCGGGAACTCGGATCAAAATCTGATCATACTGGATGAAGCCACCATTCATAATGCTTCTCACCTTTTGGGATTCTTTTCTGTTTTTAATAATGATGCAATCAAGGAGGTCACGCTCTATAAAGGAGATATCCCAGCTGCTTACGGGGGCCGGCTTTCGTCGCTCCTCGATGTGCGGATGAAAGATGGAAACTCAAAAAAGTTTGGTCTCGCCGGAAGCATTGGAACTGTTTCGAGTAAACTAACTCTTGAAGGCCCGATCATTAAAAACCGTACTACTTATCTGATCGCGGGTAGGCGCACCTATGCCGATTTATTCCTGCCTTTTGCAAAGGATGAGAATGTCCGCGACAATAAATTATACTTCTACGATTTTAACCTGAAGCTTTCCCATACGATAAACGAAAACAACAGGCTTTACCTATCGGGTTATTCGGGTCGCGATACATTTAAAAATCAATTTGCGTCGATGAGTTTTGGCAACCAGATAGCCTCGTTCCGCTGGAATCATCTTTTTACAAAAAAACTCTTCTTCAACTTCAGTATGATTTATTCGCGCTATAAATACGAACTTGGGACACCTGAAGGCGAGGCAACTTCTTTCAATTGGACATCAATGATGCGCGACTATTCGACACGCTTCGATTTTACACATTATTTAACTGATAAACACACCCTCAAATACGGTGCGACCGTTATGTTTCATGTGTTTTTCCCCGGCACTGCCAAAGGACTTGGAAGTGAAACTGCGTTTTCTGAATTTGTTTTACCGGCTGAGTACGCTTATGAGTATAGCCTTTATGGGTCCGATGAATATAAAGTTTCTCCGAAACTTACTTTAAAATATGGTTTGCGGCTTGCAATGTTTCAGAATGTTGGTCCGGGAACCTATTATAATTATGATTCAAATTACGAACCTATCGATAGCACGGTCTACAAAAGAGGTGATTCGTTTAATATCTATGCCAACCTTGAGCCGCGTCTTGCTTTTACATACTTACTTAACAAGGTTTCATCCATAAAAGGAAGCTATTCGCATACGGCACAGTATCTTACACTTGCACAAAATTCCACTTCAGGGACCCCGCTCGATATCTGGTTCCCCGCCACGCCAAATGTTAAACCTCAGTTGTGCGATCAGGTCGGAATTGGTTATTTCCGCAATCTCAGCAATAACCTGTATGAAGTTTCAGCTGAAATTTATTATAAAAAATTCAGCAATGTAATTGACTTCCGCGACCATGCCATGCTATTGCTCAATCCTTACCTCGAAGGCGAATTGCGCATTGGCAGGGGATATTCCTATGGTATTGAAACCATGATTCGTAAAAATGAAGGAAAACTAACCGGTTGGGTAAGTTACACCTATTCACGCTCGTTTCGTATCATACCCGAAATTAACGATGGAAACCAATACAATGCTCCTTACGATAAGCCAAACGCTATAAATATTGTGGCCAACTATGATGTTACAAGACGTTTATCTGCTTCATTAATATGGACTTATGCAACTGGTCTGCCCGTGACATTCCCCACCGGGAGGGCCGTTGTTGGCAATGCGATACTTCCAATCTATTCGAACCGAAATGCTTACCGTCTGCCGGATTATCACCGTCTCGACTTATCAGTTTCACTTAAAGGAAAGGAAAAGCCCGGCAAAAAATGGCATGGCGAATGGAACCTGTCAGTTTACAATGCCTACAACAGGCATAATACCTGGTCGATAAATTTTACCCAGGACAGTGCTGATCCTAATGTAACCTATGCCGAAAAAACCTACCTATTTTCGATAATTCCTGCATTGACTTATAATTTTAAATTCTGATGGAATCACGAACCCCTCACCCTTTGACCAAGAATACAATGAATGCCAAAAAATACATCTTGCTGTTTCCCATACTTTCCATCATAGCTGTTTCATGCACCGAAAAAATTGAAATGGAGCTCGACGAAAGTTATACCCGTCTGGTCGTCGATGGTTCTATTTCGACGGATACAATGCGCCATACGGTAGTACTGACAACAACTTCGAGTTACTATTATAACCAGCCGGCACCACCTGTTACAGGAGCATTTGTCACTATCTCAGACGGTTCACACGTATATGACCTAACTGAAGAAAAACCCGGAGTCTATCTTACCGCTCCTTCGTTATTCGGCATTCCGGGAAAAACCTACTCGCTGAACATCAAGCTTGTAAATGCCATAGGCGGATATGATTCTTATACTGCAACCTCCACCCTAAATGCGGTGACTGAACTTGATTCAGTGAGTTTGTCGTTCCATCCCGAATGGGCTTCCGACGGCATATGGGAACTAAAATGCTTTGTACAGGAGCCACCCACGGTCGATTTTTATCGATTCCTTTTATATAAGAATCAGGTGCTGCTAACCGATACGCTTGACGAATGGTTTATAACCGATGATATGTTTTTTAATGGCAACTATACAAATGGACTGCCTATTGCCTACCTCGACCAGGGTAATCCTGAACAGGGATTGAAGCCTGGTGATATCGTCATGACAGAAGTAAATAACATCGGGAATGAGTATTATGGTTTCCTGGTTGAATCTCAAACGGAGTTGTTTGGTTCCAATCCCCTTTTCAGCGGCCCGCCTGCAAATATTAAAGGAAATATTAATAACGGCGCTGTTGGCTTCTTTGCAGCTTACTCGGTTACCCGTTCCTATGCAATCGCTCCGGTCCACGAGAAAAAAAATTGAATGAAAAACGGGCACTGAATGAACAGAGACACCCTGCAACGAATTGGCCATCCCGCTGATAATGCAGATGCTGTAGAATTTCTTCTGTCAGAAATATGGTCATTCATTACTGGGCACGTGTTGATTGTTGTGTCGGCGGCATTTCAAAATTGAAAGCAGAATGAGCAGACAGTGGATGTCTTCTTGTCCAGCAATTCTCCTTTTTCTGCAATTTCTGATAAAGAATTGCTCAATGTTTACTTATTAAGTATCTTGCTGATTATTTCGGACAATGTCGGCCACTTATGTCGGATTAACCCAGGCCTGTGATCTCGGATATAAGACAGTTTTTTCTATAAAATACGCCTACGAACGAATAATACAACACGACGGAATAGTTTGCATTGAAAGAAAGATACTAAATGACAAGATCATGAACAAAATGAAAACATGCCTTTTTTTCATCATTGTTTCACTAACCGCAAATGTGTTTTCACAACAAATTGAGGTTACAAAACTTGACTCTGCCATCACCTTTGCCGACAAATTAATAGAAACCGATCCCAGGGTGTTTTTTCAAAATGTGGAAAGTTTCATCGTCTGGTCGCAAGGTAATATCTTTCAGCATATTTTAATGAAGACGACAAATTGAAGCATTCGATGATCATAAGGGACTTGCTGACCATGTCGGCTGGTTTTGAATGGGAAGAGATGATTCCTGTCAATGATCCCGGAAACGATAACATGAACATGTACAATAGTGGAAATTATCTGCAGTATGCAATTTCACGACCCATGGCAATCAAACCCAACAGCGAATTTAAATACAACAGCGGTTGTCCGGTCATCATCAAACAATCCATTGTACCGTTTTGCACTAAGTATGCAATTCATCCTGGCAACGAAAGAATTACCGCATTCGAAAACTTACTGAAACTGTCCTGAAAAGTGAGGCGGATATCGACAATCTAATGAAGCAACAACGATTAAAATGAATTTTTATGCTCAAGAATATCATTGACTTCAGCATCAACAATAAGCTGATCGTCATCCTGTTTACATTAACGGTTGCAGCTTTTGGGCTCTACGCCGTATTAAGGATTCCTGTGGGAGCTGTTCCAGACATTACCAACAATCAGGTTCAGGTCATAACAACCTCGGGCAATTTATCAACACAGGAAATTGAACAGTACATCACTGCTTCAGTGGAGATGGAGATGGCAAACCTCCCCGGAGTCAAAGAAATCCGCTCGGTTTCGAAGTTTGGCATATCACTGGTTACCATAGTTTTCGATGAAAACATGGGCACATACTTGCCGCGCCAGCTCATCGCTGAGAAAATTAAAAGTGCCACCGCAAAAATCCCCCAAGGATTCGGTGAACCAGAAATGGGCCCCATTACAACAGGCTTGGGGGAAATCTACCAATACACACTCGACATCAAAGAGGGATACGAAAACAAATACTCCGCAACAGACCTGCGAACCATTCAGGACTGGGTGATCAAACGAAGATTGTCCGGCATAAAGGGGGTGGTTGAAATAAACAGCTGGGGCGGGTATCTTAAACAATACGAGGTATCCATCAATCCATCGCAATTAATGGCCATGGACATAACGCTCATGGAGATATTCAATGCCCTGGAGGCCAACAACAGCATATCCGGAGGCTCCTATCTCGAGAAAACCAACCAAAGCTATTTTATACGCGGCGATGGACAGGTTAAATCCATTGAGGACATTGAGAATATTGTTGTCAAAAATAGCCAGGGAACACCGATCCTTATCAAAAACATTGCATCGGTCAGTTTTGGTCACGCCAACAGGTACGGTGCAATTACAGCAAATGGAAAAGGCGAGACGATTCTCGGACAGGTAATGATGCTCAAAAATGCAAACTCCAAAGAAGTGATTAATGAGGTAAAAAACAGAGTTGCAGAAATTCAGAATAATTTGCCAGAGGGTGTTTCTATTAATCCCATTGTTGACAGGAGTGAGCTGGTAGCAAAAACATCCTTCACGGTAGTTGAAAATCTGATACTCGGAGCACTGATTGTAATGTTTACGGTGATTCTGTTGCTTGGAAACATCCGTTTGGCCCTGGTGATCACCTCAGTGATTCCACTTGCGTTGCTTTTTACCATTGCCATGATGTATGTTTTTGGGATTGATGCTAATTTAATGAGCCTTGGAGCCCTTGACTTCGGGATCATTATCGACGGCGCAGTCATCATCGTTGAGTTTATTGCTCTAAAAATAGCCATCAGGAAAACCGACATAGAAAACGCTAAAAGTGACGAACGGGCAAGCATCATGGATGCCATATCGTTGGATGGAGCCTCCAGGATGATGAAATCGGCCATCTTCGGACAGATCATCATTCTGATTGTGTTTATTCCCATTCTCTCGTTAACGGGTGTTGAGGGGAAAATGTTCAAACCGATGGCCCTGTCGTTCTGTTTTGCCATTATTGGTGCGATGATCATGGGCTTA
Organism: Bacteroidales bacterium; assembly: GCA_035342335.1. NCBI lineage: Bacteria > Pseudomonadati > Bacteroidota > Bacteroidia > Bacteroidales > Bacteroidales bacterium. The sequence goes on along the minus strand of DAOQWY010000037.1, from coordinate 5,007 downwards.
ACGTGGATACCCGTTGCATCTTCATTATTCCTGAAACCGCCCGGAACCAACAGAAAAAATGTCTCGGATTGGCTGATGAACCTTGCGCACAGATCCTATTCACCAGTAATTCATTGGGCGTGCGCCCACAAAAGAATAGTGCTTGGTGCTGCCCTGATTTCATTGCTTGTCACGGCATTTCTTTTCACAAGAATTGGAGGTGAATTTGTACCCACCCTGGACGAAGGCGATTTTGTCATTCAGCCCGTTCTGAAAACAGGAACATCGTTATCAAAAACCATTGAAACCACGACCCAGATGGAACAGATACTGATCAATAACTTCACTGAAGTTGACAAAATTGTCAGCAGAATTGGTGCTGCAGAAGTTCCTACCGACCCCATGTCGATGGAAGAAATCGATATGATCATCAAACTTAAGCCACGCAAAACCTGGACTAACGCAAAAAGCAAAGAGGAATTGGCCGATAAGTTTAAAGATGCCCTTTCAGCTATCCCGGGAATTGAATACGAATTCACTCAGCCTATTGAGATGCGCTTCAATGAACTCATCACCGGAGTTCGCTCCGACATAGCCATCAAGATCTTTGGTGACGACTTGGAGTATATCGATAAAAAAGCAATCGAAATCAAAGGACTGATTGAGGGAATACCCGGTGCAAGCGATATCATCCTGGAAAAAACTGCAGGTTTGCCCCAAATCAAGATCAACTATAACCGTACAAAAATTGCATACTATGGTGTTGACATCAAAACCCTGAACAGTTACCTTGCCACAGCCTTTGGAGGAGAGGCGACCGGTATCGTTTTTGAGGGCGAGAAACGTTTCGATTTGGTTGTTCGTTTCGACAAGCAAAACCGAACCGATATTGATGACATCAGGCGGCTACAAGTTCCTTTATCCAACGGTAATCAAATTCCGCTATCGGAATTAGCCGAAATACACTATGCCGAGGGTCCTGCAAAAATATCAAGAGAAAACACGCACCGCAGGGTGGTGGTCAGCGTCAATGTGCGCAACAGGGACCTTCAATCTGTTGTGAATGATATTCGAGCCACCATTGACAAAAACATTACCTTAAAGCCGGGCAATTACGTTGCCTACGGAGGACAATTTGAAAATTTGAGAAATGCGACAAACCGACTCTTGATAGCCGTCCCAGTTGCGCTTATCCTCATATTTATTTTCTTACACTTTGCCTTCAAATCCCTGAAAGATGCCATAATGATTTTCACAGCAATTCCATTGGCGACGGTTGGCGGAGTTTTCCTGCTCTGGGTGCGAGGGATGCCCTTTAGCGTATCCGCAGGCGTTGGTTTCATTGCGCTTTTCGGAATAGCTGTGCTTAATGGAATTGTGCTCATTGAGCATTTAAAGCAACTGAAGCATAATGGGACAATGAGTATGCGTGAATTAATTATCCAGGGAACAAAAGACAGGCTTCGTCCCGTAATGCTTACTGCGGGTGCAGCAGCGATGGGATTTCTGCCAATGGCCTTATCAACAGGCGCAGGGGCTGAAGTGCAACGCCCCCTGGCGACCGTTGTCATTGGTGGGCTGGTCACATCGACAATGCTCACCATGATTGCGCTTCCCTTAATGTTTGAGATATTTTACAATGTCATTGGAATGAAATTCTTTCCGTTGAGATTCATACGAGCAAAAGAGTGTCTTTTAATTCTTGTGCTGCTGCTTCCCTCGTTTGGGTTACGTGCGCAGAACAAAGAATTAACATTGGATGATGCTATAAAGATCGCCTTGCAAAACAATAAAGAGATTAAAGCCTACGGGCTGAAAGTTGAGGAGCAAAAAACATTGATACCATCGGCCATTGCCCTGGACAAAACAACGTTCACCTACGGTACCGACCAAAATAACATCGCGGAGAACAACTATCCCTTAAAAGTCTGGGGCATTGAACAAAGTTTTAATTTCCCAACACTCTATGGTGCAGAAGTAAGGGCAAAAAGAATTGAACATTCCATTGCTGAAGCCGAACTAAAAATCCAAAGCGAAAATCTGATCAAACACGTTTCACTGAGCTACATTGAACTTCAGCTACTCAACGAAAAATTAAAGATTTACCAAAACATTGACAGTCTTTACCTCACTATTTTAAAAGGGGCTACACTCAAAAACAGCAAGGGCGAGGTTCCAAACCTTGATTTACTGAACATGCAGGCCAAGCAGCAAAAGATCAACCACCAGCTGAACGAAATTAAATTTAGCATCGATAACACCTATTCAGCACTCAAAGCCTTAATGGGCTATGATAGTTCGTTCACCGTTTCACCAGAGATCCCTGTTCTGAACTCACTCAACAGAAACATTGACTCCATTCCTTTCATTTTATGGCTGAGAAGCAAGGAAGCCCTTGTTAATGCCTACATTGGAATTGAAAAGAATAAACTTTTACCGGATCTGTCTTTTAATTACTTTCTGGGTACAAACTTTTTTGAGAATGCCAAATACTACCACGGATTTGAAGCAGGCTTATCCATTCCACTATTCTTTAATGCACAAAAATCAAAAATCAAAGCATCAGAGATAGCAATGGATGCAACCAACCATTTTTCTGAATATGAAATTGACCTCCTGAAAACAAAGCAAAAGGAGCTTTCAAACGCATATTTGAAGTTAAAAGAACTACTGAATTACCATACGGAAACTGGCAGCAAGCTTTACGATGAAATTATCAGAACTGCACAGCTTAGCTTAGAAAATGGCGAAATCGATTTTTTCACATTTGCCACCAGCACCGAAACGGCCCTGCAAATTCAGTTGGATTACTTCAATAACTTAATGAATTACAACAGTGTAACGCTTGAACTTAATTACCTTTCAAAATAATACAGTATGAATACCCTAAAACATCTTGTCTATTTTGCATCTGCACTTTTCTTTTTGTTTGCTTGCGGTCACAGGCAGGAAGCTGTCAAAAAAGAATCGGACCTCATTGAAATCACGCATCAGCAGTTTGCCACCAACGCAATGCAACTGGGTACAATGGAAAGCAAAACTTTTGAAAGTACAGTAAAATGCAACGGTACCATCGTTCCGCTACCCAATGGTATTGCAAGAGTGAACGCACCGCTTCCGGGGATCATTAAAAACCTTTACTGCACTAACGGCCAATATGTGGAAAAAAATCAAAAATTAATGGAAATATCGGGCAATGAAATAATTGACATTCAAAAGGATTTTGCTGAAGCATCGGCCAGTCATACACGATTAAAAAATGATTATGAGCGAATTAAATCATTATACCACGAAAAGGTTACAGCGGAGAAGGAATTCATTGTTGCTGAGAGCGAGTTTAAAACTTCAACCGCTAAGTACAATGGGTTAAGGATGAAAATTGAAGCAATCGGGTTCTTGATTTCCAAAATCGAAAATGGTGAGTTCTACTCCTCCTACGCCATTAAAGCGCCAATAAAAGGATATGTTTCCAGAATCAACGCTACTATTGGAAGCTATACTGACGCACAATCTGAGCTTATAGAAATTCTCGATCCAGCCAGGTTACACGTTCAGCTTTCCGTCTTTGCAACGGACATCGCAAAGCTAAAAATAGGGCAAACTGTTCGCTTTAAATCTGTAAATTCCAGGACCATTCACTTTGCAACACTCAGCTCCATAGGCGTTGCTGTTGACAATGACTCAAAATCAATTGAATGCTACGCCTCACTAACCGATAAGAAACCCGTCAATGCCATTGCCAATGATTTTGTTGAATCGGAAATAATAACCAGCGCGGATACAGTGAATGCCCTACCTTCTGAGGCTATAATTAAAACTGAAACGGGGTCTTTCATTTTGGTTCTTGAAAAGCGAGAGGATGATAACTATTTATTTAAGAGAGTTCCTGTGAGCATTGGAAGACAGTATGATGGACTTACTGAAATACTTGACGAAAAAATTGATGAATTGATTGCCATAAAAGGAGTATATGGCATTTCGATGACTATTTCGGAGTAAATCCTGCCACTTGTTTCGGAGTAAAGCAGGCCACCCATTTCAAACCAAAGCAGACCAGTGATTTCGGGCCAAATTAAACACCTGATTCACAGGCAACCTGGGCTCTTATGATATTCAAATGTAACACCCTGCTGCACCCAATAGTCATTTCCAAAAAATGTCTGTCGATAAAACAATTTTCTCGCCCGGTACCTGAGTACTTTAATCCTCTTCGGCAGTAATAAAAATTTTGATTGGTTTAAATGAAGACACAGCCTCAAATTTAACATTTAAACTTTGAGTCCACTCCGAAAAGTAATAATTTTGGATTAAAGTCCACTAACTGGTTGGTTATCACTTACCCCGGCCTTAAGGCCGGGGTAAGTCAAGGCACTGGTTTATAGGGCTTTAGCCCTAAATTAAGGCTCGATGATCTTTTTTCGGAGTAGACTCAAGCTTTCGTCCTCTAATCCATTCAAGGTTTTTTTAGCTCCTTGTTCTCCAGGAACAGTCCTCCCAGCTCCCGCTTGAGCAGATCGTTCTGCCGGCGCAGTTCACTGACTTCATCGCGTGTGGCTTCCCTGAGGATGTCCCCGCTTAGACGGCGTTTCCCCGCCTCGATGAACTCTTTGCTCCATTTGTAATAATTGTTCTGGTGGATCCCGTATTTGCAGCATATAGCCGCAATGGTATCTTCACCCCGTAATACCTCCAGCTGGTGAACTTTATGCTGACGATTTACAGATCAGCGTTGCATCTGCCTGCCTGCTTTACAGTGCGGTTTACAGCCGGACAACGCAAAGATATGGCGATCGCGGGCGTGACCGGTATGTATGCAAGGATTTCGGGCATTCGGCTGAGAGCGTTTACCTGCAAGCCAAAGCCCTTCACCTGGTAACCTGTGTCATCGGTGCTTATGATGATAATTTTTTTTACTTTAGTACTATATTATTGGGATATTCATATCTTTGTTCGTAACTTTTTCAGACGTTTGGTTTTCCGCCCTGAACCAAACCGGTACCACTTCCTGAAATAAAATGATGCCACCAA
>DAOQWY010000036.1 GCA_035342335.1 Bacteroidales bacterium | reverse complement strand
CTAATGAAACCTCTATGCCCTACGGGCAAGCAAATGGAAACAGGATACCTTTTATTACCGCGTAGCGGTTTTAGTATTGTAGCTAATGAAACCTCTATGCCCTACGGGCAAGCAAATGGAAACAGGATACCTTTTATTACCGCGTAGCGGTTTTAGTATTGTAGCTAATGAAACGGGATACGACCCAATTCCCCGTAGGGGATGAACACCGACTCGGAGGTGAGGTGCCTTAATCATCGTACAATTTCAAAAACTCGTACGTATTTCCGGCCCAGGTCAGGAATCGGATCATATCATCGTAAGCAATGACCAGGCTGGCGGTGTTAAGATTCGGGTGGAAACTGAGCCGTTTGGCCTTCAACAGGGCCTCGTCGAAAAAAACGTGGACGTGATCCTCCTGATCGTGGATGAGACCGAACAGGGATACCGACCCGGGTGTCAGACCCAGGTATTTCTGCATCCGCTCCGGAGAGGCAAAGGTGAGCTTACCCTGCCTGAGCCGTTTCTCCAGGTCATGAATATCTAGCTGGCGGCTGTGCTCCAGGATCACCAGGTAATGACGGTTGCCCTTGTGGTTGCGGAAAAAAATGTTCTTGCAGTGCGTCGAATCAATGTCCTTCCAGTATTTCAGGGCCTTTTCGATGGTATCGCCCGGCGGGTGCTCGTAGTATTCAAAGGGAATCCCCAGCTCAGCCAGGATCTCGTAAAGTTTCTGATCGCCTACCATGATGAAAGTCTTTATCACCTCATCCCCTGACCCCTTCTTCTCAAGGAGAAGGGGAAATCATCCATAACTCCTTCCCCTTGAGGAGAAGGGGAAAAACATCCATAATTCCATACGGGGGTGTGTCGAAATACATTTTAAACACGAAGGTACTCAAAGTGCTTCACGAAGGAACACTAAGTAATTGATAAGCAATAATAATACTTTGAGCCCCTTTGTGAAAACCTTTGTGTTCCTTAGTGGTTAAGTACTTATGGCACACCCCCGTTCGGGGGTGAGGTATTTTACTATATTTGTACAACAAAATAACAAATAAATTCAATGCAACCCCCATGAAAAGAACCCTACTGAGTATCGTCATCGCAGGCCTGTTCTCCTCCTGCTCTGCCCAGGAATCCGTTGTGTACCTGGATGAGCTGGATCTCTCCCCGATGGAGACCGGATGGGGTGAGGTGAAGGCAAACCTGAGCGCGGAGGGCAATCCCCTGTCCGTAGCCGGCCAGGTGTACAAACGCGGAGTGGGCACCCACGCCGTGAGCTCCCTGTTGCTGGATCTGCAGGGTAAGGCGTCCATCTTCCACAGCTTCGTGGGAGTGGACGACGAAAGCGGGAAAAGAGCCTCTGTTGAATTTTTCGTGCTGGGCGATGGTTGGATCCTGTGGCACAGCGGCACGATGCGGTACGGTGATCCGGCCAGGCAGGTGAAACTGGATGTCAAGGGCATTAAAAAACTGGGACTGTATGTTTCCGACGGCGGTGACGGCATCGGATGGGACCACGCTGACTGGCTGGATGCAAAGATCACCTATTCCAAAACCCGCCCGGCCACGGTGAGATCCTTCGTTTCCAGTCCCTATGTCCTGACGCCCCCGGCGCCGGAAACGCCCCGGATCAATGGTCCGGAGGTATACGGAGCCCGGCCCGGTCACTTCTTGCTTTACAGGGTACCCGTGACCGGCAAAAGACCGGTCACTTATGCAGCAGAAGGATTGCCCGGCGATCTGAAGCTGGATCCACAGAAAGGGATAATCTCCGGTACCTGTACCGCCAGCGGGGATTATCCCGTAAGGCTGAAAGCAAGCAACAGTCTTGGCCAGGATGAAAAAACACTTCTGCTCCGGATCGGGGATGCGATCTGCCTGACGCCCCCGATGGGATGGAACAGCTGGAACTGCTGGGGACTGAGCGTTGACCAGAAGAAGGTGGAGGCCGCTGTGGATGCGATGGTCAGCAGCGGTCTGGCCGACCACGGCTGGTCGTACATCAATATTGACGATGGATGGGAAGCCGCCAGCCGGACAGCTTCCGGAGAGTTGCTGTCCAATGACAAATTCCCCGACATGAAAGCCCTGGGCGATTATGCCCATCGCCACGGCCTGAAGCTGGGCATCTATTCATCGCCCGGAACCCATACCTGCGGCGGATACCTGGGTTCGTGGGAGCACGAGTTCCAGGATGCCCAAACCTGGGCCAAATGGGGCATCGACTACCTGAAGTACGACTGGTGCTCCTATGATAAGATCGCAAAGGATCAAAGCCTGGCCGAACTGCAGAAGCCCTACCTGAAAATGCGTGAGGCTTTGCGGGAAACCGGACGCGATATCGTGTTCAGCCTGTGCCAGTACGGGAGGGGCGACGTGTGGCAATGGGGTGTCGATGTGGGCGGCAACCTGTGGCGCACTACCGGGGATATCACCGATACCTGGTCCAGCATGGCAGGAATCGGATTCCGGCAGGACAAGTGCTCACCGTACGCGTCACCCGGCCACTGGAACGATCCGGACATGCTCGTGGTGGGCAACGTGGGATGGGGCCCCAGCCTGCATCCTTCACAGCTCACACCCGATGAGCAATATACGCATATCAGCCTCTGGAGCCTGCTTTCCGCTCCGCTCCTCATCGGATGCGACCTGGGCAGCCTGGATGCCTTTACGCTCAACCTGCTGACCAACGACGAAGTAATCGCCATTGACCAGGATCCGCTCGGAAAACAGGCCGTTAAAGTGAAAGAAACAGCAGGTCAGCAGGTCTGGAAAAAACAACTGGCGGATGGATCCCTGGCGGTGGGATTGTTCAATACCGGCGACCCGTCACCGGCCGGGATGTTCAACTGGACAGGAAAGATGGAAACAGCAACGGTGTCGGTCACCCTGCAGGAACTGGGCATATCCGGACCAAAAAAGGTCAGGGACCTGTGGCGCCAGAAAGACCTGGGTGTGGTTGACCAGGAGCTGAACTATCCTGTGAACCATCACGGAGTCGTGCTCCTCCGCCTGTCGGAACCTGCTCATTGAACTGTTGGTATGAAATTTGCAAACCAGAGAGTCTTTTAAATCGCACAAACGGATATATCATGAAAAAAACATTTACACTTTTCGTCAGCCTGTTCCTGGGCTTGCAGCTTCTCCATGCACAGGTCACCATTGAGGTCAGTGAAGAGATCAAAACGATTTCGCGGGGAGATCAGCCGGCCTTTGTTGTCGACATTCCCCACGGAGTTTATGAAACCATTCAAAAAGATTGGATCAAGTTCCTCGAAAGCGGTACGAAGCTTAAAGTGGAAGCAATTTCCAATGAGCTGAACATACACGGTGCAATTTTCAAAAAGATCACGCTGGATTCGGTCAATGTATACAGTTCGGTCTATAACCTCGACTCATCCGTCAGGGTGATCTCCTGCTTTGAACTCGATAGTGTCTTTATCAGCAGCATGTCGGAAAATCCTCAGGAAAGAGAGCTCGCCGTTGCCCTGAAGACAGCAGTAAGGGATTTCGCCGTTGAGCAGTATATCATGGTGTACGATGAAAAGTTGAAGGCGGAGAATGCACAGCTTCAGGCTCTGGAAAAAGAACGCCTGGAAAAGGAGGATGCCATCGAAAAGAATCAGAAGTCCATAAAGGGTGATGAAGAAAGCATCAGAAGGTCAGAGGAAAGCATTGAAATCATTGAAGGGGACATTGAACTGAAAAATACGGAGATCAAAAACAAAAAGGCTGTGGTCTCCTCGCTGAAATCCTACGATCCGGAGGGGTATAAAGTTGCCGGTAAGGAACTCAGTGGTCTGGAGCGCGAAAAGAAGAAGATGGAGAAAAACCGCGAAAAAGAACATAAGAACATCGTTGAATACAAGAACGATATCAAGGAAGCAGAACGCTCCATTACACTGCTGGAAGAGGAAGTGGAAGGGGTTGAGCAAAAGATCTCGGACCAGAAGGATCGCATCGCCCGGATCGAGGACGAAAAAAAACGGATCAGATAATTCAGTTGAAAGCTATCTTATTCACATAAAACACGTTGCGCTTATCCTCACTGCTCAGCATCGTGTTCCGTATCCGCTGGTAACCATAGACAAGGAAATAGTTCTTATACCAGTAAAGCATGTTGCTGCCTGATTCGGAGGCTGCCCGGTCGCGGGTATGTTTTGATTCGATCGGGACATATTCCAGGTTCTGCTGTTCGGCCGTGGCCGTGAATACCTTGTAGGTGATCTCTCCTTCGTGATTGAATGCCAGGATGGTCTCTTCCCCGTCGAAGATCACATTCACCCGGTTCTCGAGTTTGTCGGAAAGGATGTTCCAGAGTTCCATGCCATTGTCCCACAGCATGTTTCCCTCCCTGTCGAACCGGGTGATGAACGCGGAGGTATAGCGATACCCGTCAAAAACATTATAATACGATGGCATGGGGCGTCCGTACCAGTCGTACATCATTCTCGTAACCGTATGATATTCAGGATAGTAGGCTTCGGCAACAAAAACATATCCGTCTTCCAGCCGGATGACGTTGTGCACGAGCAGGTTATAGTCGATGGTAATGTCCTGCCCTTTTTTATCACGTTTCCGGATTCGCGACAGATCATTGACGGACAGGTTTTTATAAAAACCATCGAACTCTGAAAAATTATAATATTTCATGAATTCCTGCACCCTTCCGTTCAGCCGGGTCACAAACAGGCCGGAGGATTCGATATCCAGGCCTGAGTAGTACGCATCCACTTTCCCCTTTGGATTATCCTTATAGGTGCCAATGATCAGGATGTTCTGATCACCTGAGTTCAGTATTTCACCGCTGTTGACCAGGTATTTTGCGGCATCGTTTGTAACGGTAACGGTGAGAAGGCTGTCGCCCTGTTCATCAAATTGTTTATAGAAGAGAAATTCCCGCGCATCCTTGTCATAGGCCTTGTAAAATGTATGGATGATTCCTGCCAGGGAGTCCACCTTCATATCCAGCAAAAAGTTGAAGGGTGCTTCTGTAACAGTTACCGAACGCTGTTCAGCCGTCTCAAGGTCAAACAGGATGATGGATGAACGATCATCATCGGTGATGATCCCCAGGAGTGCATTCCGGTTCCAGACCGCAAAATGCGCCAGCAGGCTTTTGTCGGGTATCTTGCAGGTTTTGGCCGTGATCAGGCCTTCGTTGCCCGGGACTTTCAGAATTTCGACATTGTTCCCGTCAAATGCTTTTTCGTCGTTGCAATAGAGCAGGTACAGGTAGTTGCCGGAATGGTGGAACTTCTTATACTTCAAATCCTTTAAGACCGGCATCTCCTGGATCCACAGCTGACGGAAATTGACGTCGTAAAGTTTGAAGATCCAAACGGTATGGTCCTTGTCATCGGTGGCGACAACGCTTTCATAAAAGAGCAGCATGCCGTGGCTCCCGAAGGGGATGACCGTAAAGGGCTCCGAGTCCTGGCGTGTTTCGATTTCCAGGCGGATGGGCTGGTTGGGCGACCTGGAAGGATTACCGGCTGGACCCTGGGCGAACAAAGGGATGCTGGTTGCAAGCAGACAGAACCAAAGCAATATGTACCGAAAAGGTGGCATGGGGTAAAAGGGTCATTGTACAAATGGGCATGTACTATACCCTACCCCCGTCCCCTCCCATGCTGGCAGGGGTGGGGTGCAGGGGTGGGGTAAATTAGAACGTTAATTGCATCATGAAAATTTCATTCAATGCTGACTTTCCTGACTACCGTAGTTCCGTTTTCCGGGTCAATGACATGGAGAAAATAAAATCCCTTCGGAACGAAATTCAGGTTCAGCGTATGGGTTTGTCCGCTGAGTTCATAACGGCATAAGATTTTGCCCTGTAATGAAAAAAGCACGGCTTCATAGTTTCCCTGCGGAAGGTCCAGGGTAATCAATCCATTGGAGGGATTTGGGTACACCTTCATGTCGATGGCCGGGACCGGATCAGCCATACCCACATTGGCCTCGCCAACCACTTTGATATCGTCCACCTCCCAGGTGGAAGCTTCCGTTGTGGTGCTTGTATATTGAAAGGCAAGGTAAACCTGGTTTCCGTCGTAGGCCGATATATCCACCTGGCCCGAACCAGTCCAGGTCCAGCCGCCCGGTGAAAGGGCGGGTTCCAGGGCCACCCAGGTGGCCTGGTTGGGATTGTCCGATCCTGCATAGTCGGTCGAAACCTTGACCTGAAGGACAGGTCCGGTATAATTCGCTGCCGTGGCAAAGGTCAGGATCTCGTTATGGTAATTGGCCAGGTTAAGGGCCGGGGAAATCAGCCAGTCGTCGTTTTCGAGCGGGCCGCCGCTAAATCCGTTGGCCCGGGCAAACCAGTTATTGTCGAACAAATAGGGTTCCCATACCTGTTCGCCCGTCACCGAATAAGCGATCCAATCGCCAAAGGATTCGCTTTCAAAATCCTGCTCAAGGATCACGGTGAGGTTCGACGTGGTGGCATCCGTTTCGGGGGGAGTGCCGTCGGTCTTAAAGTCAATGGATGTCCCGGAATTGGTATAGGGGAATATTTTGAAATAATAGGTTGTGGCGGATTCCAGTCCGGTGATGGTGACCGATCCGGTACCAAAAGCAACGTTGAACGTGCCGCTTCCATCCGAAAGGTCCGGATCATCGGCTACCGGTGTTCCATCCTGCGGCACGGCGGTAATGGCTTCGTCGCCGGCGTAGATCAGGTAGGCGTGGGGCAACTGGCTTCCGGTGGCATCGGTCCAGGAAACCACGATATCGAAGCCCTGCGGGTCGGCTGCAAAATCGGTCGGATAACCTGATGGTTCCGGATCGGGAGTGAAGGCTCCGAACGTCTGGTTGGTGTTGAGGGCGCCCATCGTGGCAGTCTGGGCCTCCTGCCAGGTGAATTCACTGTACATGCTGCCAGTGCCTCCCAGTTGTAGCGACCATCCAACCTGGGTGGCGCTGGATTCAGAAACGCCGATATCGGTGGAGGTCAACCCGCTGGCCGGACCGTCGGTTGCGGTCAGCACTCCTTCATAGCTCAGGAACTGACCTTCGACCACCGCACCCTGGTAAGAGATGGCAATCCCGTCTTCTTCGCCGTTCTGGATACCGTTCTCGGGAAAAGTGAGGTAATAGAGCGTAATTCCTTCGACGGTACCCCCCGCGGTGAATGAATCCAGGGTCCTGGCATCATACTGGGTCCCATAGGTGCCGTTGTAAAAAGTAATGGTGAAATCCGACAGGGCATAGCTCCCGGCATTTTGCAGGGCAATTTCAACAAATTCGCCCTGATCCGTAGCAGCATTGTCGTAATGGATCTCGTTCAGCCAGACATTCTGGGTGAACGCTACCTGGCATAATGAAGCCAGAAGGATAGTGGTGAGTCGTGTTTTCATGATCGTAAAATATAAGCTTATGAAATTTAATGAATCATCAGTTTGACCGGTTTGACCTGTCCCGGATCTCCGGTATGGAAAACCACAAAATAGACTCCCTTTTGAAGCGATCCCAGATCGATGGTGCCGGCGGTTTCCGTGAGGAGTGACCGAAATACGGATTCTCCCAGCAGGTTGAGCACTTCGATCCTGGCAGGGATGAGGGAGGACCTTACCTGGATGATCCCATCTGAAGGATTCGGGTAGACCGATACCACAGGCTCCGCTTCCCTGTCGTCCAATCCCACAGGCCCAACGTGAATGTAGTCGGATTTCTGCGCCACGCTCTCGCCGAAAACGTTGATCACGGTAAGGGTGACATCAAAATCACCGGCGTCGGGATAGATGATCACCGGATGCTGCTCAAAGGAGAAGTCAGGCACACCTCCCTCGAACGCCCACGACCAGTACGACAGGGGAAACCCGGTCGAGAGATCACTGAATGTAACGCCGGAGCCCGCATCGATCTCGGTCGCATCCGCCGTAAAATCGGCCACAGGTGCGAATCCCACGGTAATATAACCAAACCTGGTCACCGAGTCGGCTCCGTAATCATTGGAAGCCACCATTGAAACCGTATAGATACCTGCCGTGGAGTAATAGATGCTGTCGGGGTGCTTTGCCTCAGACGACTCCGGTATCCCTCCCACGAAGCTCCACTCCCACGCAGTGGGTTGACCGGTGCTCAGGTCGAAGAAATTGATGTAATTGCCAGGCGCAATGGACGTGACATCCGCAACGAAGTCAGCAGCGGGAGCCGTGGCACATCCTTTCCCCGGCGTGGCCCAGATCGTATCCCCGGCGGCATTGACTGCAGCGAATTCGATGGAAGCCTGCCAGTTTTCAGGCAGGGAATTGTCGTCACCGGGCTGGCACAGGGTCAGCGAAGGACCTCCGCCATCGGCTTCCAGGGGCCAGGGCACTTCATCGTCGTATTCCACATAGTCGAGAACAACGTTGAAATAATCCGTGAGTTCAATATCCTCCCCGCTGTTGCTCAGCGCCCCTTCATCCCATTGAAGTGCCTGGATCCCAAACGTATGGAACATGGCAGCCGAGTCAGCCGCAATGACCAGGTAGCCGTGAGGCGGCAGAACCGATGCCGGAAAAGAAAAATCAATGCCTTCGGTGAACAGGAGACTTTTCAGTACCGCCGGGGTTTCGCCGCGGTTATGGATCTCGATGAACTCCAGGCTGTCGGTGCCTGTTTCAGGCGGATTATACATGATCTCAGTGATGACCAGGTTCCCCGGAACGGTATCAAAAACAGCAATATAGGCCTCCCTGGTCAGGGTGTCCTCCCCGTATTCATTGGTAATGATCAGCTGCACACTGTACAAACCAGGTGCACTGTAAAGCACACCCGAAGGATGTTGTTCGTCGGAGACAGAGGGTGTACCACCCTGGAACTGCCACGACCACGTTGTTGGCTGGTTCACCGACAGGTCCGTAAAATCAACGGATGTACCCACGTGGATCATCGTATCGCTCACCGTGAAGTTGGCGTGAGGGCTATTGTCAATATACAATACCTGGATATAATCTTCCCGGATGAGCGTATCGGTTCCGTTCACATTATAGGCGATAAGTTTTACATCATAAAATCCCGGAGTATCATAAACAACCGGTCCCGGATTTTGCGCTGTAGAGATGGCCGGTGCGCCTCCCTGGAAAAACCATAGCCAGAACCCGGGATTATTGGCCGACAGGTCGGTGAAGTAAACGCCCTGTCCCTGGTAGATGACCGTGGTATCAGCCACAAAATCGGCGATGGGTGCCATGCTCCCGCAGCCTCCTCCGGGGGTGGCATAAATGGTATCCCCCTGCGGCGTGATGACAGCCAGGTCAGCCGAAGCCATCCAGCTCTCCGGCAGCGCATTGTCGTCACTGGGATCGCACAGCGTGAGCGAGTGACCGTGCCCATCGGCGAGCGTGTCCCACGGAAGCTCGCTAGTGTAATGCACACTGTCGATCACGCTTTCCAGGGTGTCGCGGAGAACAATGGCCTCACCTGCATTGTCCAGAAAACCCGAAGTCCATTCAAAAGGAGCATAACCAAAAACGCTTTCAAAGTCTTCGGCATTTTGCGTAATTACAATGTAATTACCTGGTGATAGTACCGTATCAGAGAAAACGTACTCAATACCCGCTGAAAAATAACTGTTTTCCAGGTTCACAGGCAAGCCGTAGTTGTTGAAGATCTCAACGAACTCGATGTTGTCGTATTCACCTTCGAAAGGATGGTACATGATCTCGGTGATCACCACACCCGACAGATCATCGGGCAGTATGACCGCAAAATCATCATCACTGTCATCGGTCGGAATGCTGTCTTGCTCATCGGAGATCCGGATCCTGTAATCGGTCCCTGCCAGCTGATCTTCCGGGATGGACCATATCCATGAACCTGTGTTCTCCACACTGTCGGCCAGCACTTCCAACACCTGGCCGCCCTTGAGCAACTCGATCCGGACCGCCAGCACCACGTCGTCCGTCGACCAGGTGACCGGGTGATCCTGCCCGCGCTGCCAGTATTCTCCACCGTTAGGACTGATGACTTCAATGAAAGGTTCCTGAAAGGTGACAGAATTGATGTATCCAGGTGTTCCATTGGCAATATTGCTCGGTTCCCAGTTAACCGGATCATTGTTATCCGCCTCAGGATTGACCAGCTCGAGCGACGGGCCTGAGCCATTTGGTTCAGAGGGCCAGTCTCCGTCGGAGCCGTACTTCATGAAATCGACGACATCATCCAGGCTGTTGCTGAGTTCAAGCTCCTCACCGGCAGCGGTCAGTGAATCCGAGAAGGGCCCCGTCACATTGGATATTCCGTAGAATGAAGCAATGGAGTCGGGATTGCGGGCGATCACCAGGTAGCCACCGGCTTCCATGGAAGTACCCTGTGGAAACACGAATCCAATCCCTTCGGTAAAGGACCAGCCCGACAGATCAAAATCCATCGTATCGGCATTGAAAAGCTCAACGTATTCAAAGATGGAATCATTTCCAAGGTCATCGGAGGGATGATACATGATCTCATTGATGATGATCTTCTGTGCCTGCATCACTATCGGTAAAGTGAACATCAGCAGGAAAAGAAGGATCCTGTGACAGATCCTGCATAAAGGTATTTTCATTGAATGTTCGATTTTATTTGATGATCATCTTTTTAATGATACTCGTCCCCTGGTCGGGCTCAATGAACCGGATGAAATAAACACCCGGGCTCAGCCAGCTGAAATTAAGCAGGTCGTGGGTCTGGATGATCCTGCTTTTCCAAACCTTCTCCCCAATCAGGGAATAGACTTCCAGGTCAATGGGCACAGGCACCCCGTTGAGGATCACCTGACCATCGGATGGAACCGGATAAAGGACGATATCGTCCAGTGCAGCGGACAGATCGTTGATCCCGACTGCAACGTGAATGTAGTCTGTCTTTATCAGTGTACTTTCCCCGAACGCATTGGTGACGGTAAGTTCGACATCAAAGTTACCCGCATCATAGTACTGGATCTCCGGATTCTGTTCGGTGGAGAAGGAGGGTGTCCCTCCCGGGAATGACCATGACCATGTCTCGGGGTTATAAGTCGACAGGTCCTCAAATGTCACGGTCGTTCCGGGGGCGATCCCTGTTACATCAGCCGTAAAATCAGCCACCGGGGGATAACCCACGGTGATGTAATTTTCGACTGATTTGGTATCGCTCCCCAGGTTGTTGGTGACCACCAGCGTAACCGTGAAGCTACCTGCCTGCTCATATTCAATGTTTTGCGGGTGCTGGTCATCGGATGTTTGGGGCGATCCTCCGTCAAAGGTCCAGGCCCAGGCCGTCGGGCTTCCGATCGAAAGGTCGGTAAAGTCGATGGCCGCTCCCACCGGAAGGATGGTTTCAGACGCCATAAAATCAGCCTGAGGCAGGATACCCTGGCAACCCGACAATGGTGTTGCCCGGATGGTATCACCCTCCAGGTTCACGGCTGCAAATTCCGTGGACGGGTTCCAGTTCTCAGGCAGGCTGTTATCCTCATCAGGATAGCAAAGGGTCAGAGAAGGCCCCTGTCCGTCGCATTCCAGCGGCCAGGGCGCATCGCTGTCGTAATTCACATAATCCTGTGTAACCCCCCAGGAATCATTCAGCTCGATCTCCTCTCCCCCGTTGCTCAGGGCTCCGCTCACCCACTGATAGGCAGGTACGCTGAAGGTGTTGAGGATGGCCTGTGCGTTGTAAGCCACCAGCAAATAGCCGCCCGGAGCAAGGGTCGTATCCGGAAAGGTGAAATCCACGCCCTTTGAAAAATAAAAACCATATAGATTGACCGGGGCAATGTCGTTGTTGTACAGTTCAATGAACTCCAGTGAATCGGTACCCTGTTCGGGCGGGTTGTACATGATCTCGGTGATGACCAGTGCATAGATCGTTGAATCGGTCACGGTGATATATCCCGATTTTGTCTCCGTATCTTCCCCGTCGGGGTTTGCGACCGTCAGGGTCACATTGTAAACGCCTGATTCATGGTAAAAAATACCGGAGGGATTCTGGCTGCTGGATGAGTCGGGTGTTCCTCCCGGGAACTGCCATAACCACGACACTGGAGCTCCCGTGGAGAGGTCGGTAAAATCAACGCTCATCCCCTTCAGGATCTCCTGGCTGCTGACACTAAAGTCGGCGACAGGCAGGACTGGTTCACCACAGCCGGCGCCCGGAGTGGCAAACAGGGTATCCCCTGCCGAATTGACGGCAGCAAATTCATAGGAAGCAGCCCAGCTGACCGCCAGTGAATTATCCAGCATGGGATCGCAGAGGGTCAGTGAAGGCCCGCGTCCGTCAGCGAGCGTATCCCAGGGCATCTCATCATCAAACGGGACAAAATCAACCTCGGTGTTAAACTTATCCCTCAGTGCAAGATTTTCACCGCCGTTGTTCAGCGCACCATCGGTCCATTGCAGTGCAGCAATTCCAAATACACTGTGGAAAGCCACCGAGTCGACGCAGACCACCAGATAATCATCCGGTTCGATGACCACTGGCGGGAACGTATAGGTCAGCCCTTCCGAGAAATAAAATCCTTCCATATCAACAGGAACAGATCCGTTGTTGTAAAGCTCGACGAATTCCAGGGTATCGGTTCCGCTTTCGGGAGGGTTGTACATGATCTCGGTGATGACAATGTCATAGTCAGGCAGCGTACAGCCTTCCAGGGGCGATGCCCACAGGGTGTCGCCATTGCCATTGATCCCCGCAAACTCAGTGGAAACGCTCCAGTATTCGGGCAACGAATTGTCGAGGAAAGGATAGCAGAATGTCAGGGAAGGCCCGTAGCCATCGGTGATGGTATCCCAGGGGAATTCATCATCATAGGCAACGTGGTCAATGACATTGCCAAAGGGGTCCTTGATCTCAAGGATTTCACCGTCATCATCCAGGTCGCCGCTGGTCCATTGCAGCGGCATGAAGCCGAACACACTCTGGAACGCCAGTTTATCCGCAGCGATCACCACGCGTTCGCCCGGCGTAAGTTGCAGGTTCTGGAAGGTATGCTCCACTCCGGAGGAAAAATAGAAATCATCAAAATCAACGACTGCGCCACCACGGTTGAACAATTCGATGAATTCAAGGCTACCCCCTTCTCCATCGGGCGGATGGTACATGATCTCGGTGATGAGTACGGACGGGACCTGGTAGATGCATCCAGTGCCGGGTGATGCAAAGATCGTGTCGCCCGCGGCGTTGGTACCGGCAAAATCCATGGAAGCCGACCAGTCATCCGCAACAGCATTATCCAGTGATGGGTCACAAAACACCAGGGAGGGGCCGAATCCATCGGGGCTCATCGGCCAGGGTGAGTTGTCGTCAAAAGTGACCGAGTCGACCACCCTGCCCAGGTTATCGGCCAGGATGACCGTTTCGCCCCCGTTGCTGAGCGCTCCGTCTGTCCACTGGTAAGCATCAACGCCAAAGAAGTTCCCCATTGCTCCGGAACTGACGGCAACCACCGTAAAACCTTCCGGTGCCAGGGAAGCTTCCGGGAAGGTGAACGTCACGCCTTCTTTGAAGTGAAATCCTTCCAGTTCCACGGAAATGTTTCCCGGATTGTAGATTTCCAGGAATTCGAGGGTGTCGTTGCCAGATTCCGGAGGATTGTACATGATCTCGGTAATGACAAGCGACTGGATCGGCCCGAACACCTGGGTGAGCGTCTGTGGCGATGTGTCGGGGATGGTAAACTGCCAATTGCCCGCCACCCAGTTATGGGCCTGATCGTTGACGCCCCATTCCCAGGTATGATAGCCATAATCCACCACCAGGTTAACCTGAGCGGTGAAGATATGGTCACCGGCGATCGCATCACCGTGGGTTCCGTCGTCGTACAGGAGGGTGTGCTCGGCGCCGTCGTTCCAGTTTGCATCATAGTTGCCGGTGGCATCCCAGCTTCCCTTCAGGTAAAAACCTGTAAAGGTTTGTTCTTCGGTGTCGTTGATCACAAAAGTAAGGATCGCATATTCTGCCGGTGCACCTGTCACCGTCGTGGTGTTCGTGACGAAATCATAAGTAAAGGTGCAGGAATCGGCACCGTTGGAGTGGAAGAAGGTATTGTCACCGGTACTCTGATCCCAGTTCTTGTTCAGGGTGACCTTGGATTCCCAGTTACCGGTGGGGATAAGGATCTTTTTGGTGTAGATGTCGTCATTATCCGGGTCGGTCATCTCACCGATGGTGTTTGCCGGATCCCAGTCCGTTCCGCCCATTTCCGACAGAAAACTGCCCGTGACGGTCGGTAGCGTGTGGGTCACCAGGTTGGCGTTGATATTGGTCTTCCAGGTGACGGATGCGCTCTCTGTGAGGACAATATGCTGGTTTTGCGAAGGATAGTTTGGCGCATCCCAGCTGTCTCCCTCAATCACTTTGTATTCATTGTCGCCCGCAGGCAACACCCTGGTCAGCTGCAAAAGGCCGTTGGGCTTTGCGATCATCACGTAATTGGGATCGGTCGTGTTCCAGTCCTGGAAAGAGCCCACGATCCTTGCGGAGGTGGGATTTCCAGCTATGTCGGACTGGCTCCGGGGATTGATGCGGTAATACGGCCCGGAGCTGTACCAGTCGACGACACCGGTGATGGAGGCGTAGGATTGTCCCACCAGCAGGTCGATCAGGGCAAACTGGTAATCCACGTTATCGCCGATGTGAAACGTATGGGTCGCCTTGCTGTCCGACCAGCTGCATTCATAATCATAATCGTCGTAGGCCACGACGGTGAAGTTCTGTATCTTCACAAGCTGCCCTTCCCATTTTTCTCCGGGGTCCGTATTGGCGGGTATGGTTTCGCTGATATCGGAACCATTGATCACGGTTGGGCCATAGGGCGCATTGCCCGTTGAGAGGGTGCTGAGCAGGGCCGGGCTGACCAGTTCGGTCAGGTTATTGTACACATCGCGTTTCGACCTGACCAGCACTTCATCACCCACACTCACCAGGGCATCGAAATTATTGTCATAGATCATCACTCCGTGATAAGCGGAGGCATTATCGCTGATCCAAACATTGTTAAAATTATCGTCAGCAGAGATGATTCCCTGGAACGTGGCAAAATGCGTGTTATCCATCAGTCCGTCGGGATTGGTTGCATTGGTAAAGGAAACAGGCAGGATGCCCGCGTAAAAGTCGTAGTCAGAGGGGATGGACGTGTCTTCAATGTTATCCACGATAATGTCTCCCGCCATGCTGGCCGATGCGCCTGAGAGGTGTACCAGCTTATTGTCTGTTGCATCAATGGATGCGGATGAGAAGGTGATCGGTGTGGTTCCGGTGAGCACGTAATTGGCCGGGTTCACGGACGACAGGGACAGGTTATACAGCACATCCAGTTCGGTGGAGGATCTTGCGTAGGCATAATTGATGGAATTGACGGGAGCGCCGCCAAAGGATTGGCCGATGTTCAGCTGGCCGGGCGTCTCTCCGGCCGGAGGCTGCCAGGCAAACTGGCCGTATTCCGTGCCGGAGCCGGAAAGTTGGAGGGATTCTCCAACGGGGTCACTGCCGTTTTCAACAACTCCGATATCGACAGATAATATGCCGGCTGCGGGTCCGCTAGAAGCCGTAAAAGTCCCTTCATAACTGAGAAACTGCCCGTCAATCAACGTTCCGAGGTAGGACAGTGCCATCCCGTCAGGGGCACCATTCTGGATACCGGCGATCAACATATAAAATAGGGAAAAACCATCGCTGGTCGCCCCCACGGTGAACTGGTCGAGTGTTTTGGTGCCATAACTGGCCCCGCCACTTCCGTTATAAAGTGTTAACGTGAAATCTGCCAGGTTATAGGATCCGGCATTTTGTATCACCACCTCAACGAATTCATTGGCATCCGTTCCGGTGTTGTCGTAATGGATTTCATTGATCCAGGCATTCTGAGCCTTCAGGAGCAGGCAGCTGCCTGCCATAAGCAATAAAGCAAGGTAAACTTTTTTCATAATGGATATATTTGTAACTGGTGAAATCGGGTGAATCCTTTATCCAGTTACAAATATATCCATATAAATAAAAGGGGGGGCTAATTTTTTATTAACATTAGTTCTTCACTTCCTCGAAGTCGACGTCGGTCACTTCGTCATCTTTGGAGGAGGATTTCGGGTGACCCTGGTCGGCGGTTCCCTGATCCTGAGGAGGTTGCTGTTGCTGGCTGGCCTGGTACATCTCCTGGCTGGCTGCCTGCCAGGCACTGTTCAGGTTGTTCAGGGCACTCTCGATGGCTGCAGTATCCTTGCTTTGGTGTGCGCTTCTCAGGTCGGCCAGTGCACGTTCGATGGTCTGCTTTTTATCGGCCGGGATCTTATCCCCATATTCCTTCAGCTGTTTCTCCGTCTGGAAGATCATGGCGTCAGCACTGTTCAGCTTATCGACGCGCTCCCGTTCTTTCCTGTCGGTTTCCTCATTAGCCTTGGCTTCATCCCGCATACGCTGGATTTCGCTGTCGGTAAGGCCTGAAGAAGCTTCAATGCGGATATTCTGTGATTTGCCCGTACCCTTGTCCTTGGCCGTTACATGAAGGATGCCGTTGGCATCGATATCAAACGTGACCTCGATCTGAGGGATGCCTCTGGGTGCGGGCGGGATTCCGTCCAGATGGAACCGTCCGATGCTTTTATTCTGATGGGCCATGGGCCGCTCGCCCTGCAGAATGTGTATTTCCACAGAAGGCTGACTGTCGGAGGCCGTTGAAAAGACCTCTGATTTCCTGACAGGGATGGTGGTATTGGACTCGATCAAACGGGTGAATACACCGCCCAGCGTTTCAATTCCCAGGGAAAGAGGTGTCACGTCGAGCAAAAGGACATCTTTCACCTCTCCCGTCAGAACACCACCCTGAATGGCGGCGCCAACAGCCACCACTTCATCCGGATTCACCCCTTTGGAAGGTGTTCTTCCGAAAAAGTCCTCCACTGTTTTCTGGATGATCGGAATACGCGTCGAACCTCCCACCAGGATCACTTCGTTGATGTCAGATGCTTTTAAACCGGCATCCTCCATGGCTTTACGGCAAGGTTCGATGGTCTGGCGAACGTAGGGATCGATCAGCTGCTCAAATTTCGCGCGGGTAAGGGTTCTGACCAGGTGCTTCGGGATGCCGTCTACCGGCATGATGTAGGGCAGGTTGATCTCCGTGGAGGTCGAGCTGGAAAGTTCAATCTTGGCTTTCTCGGAAGCTTCTTTCAGCCGTTGGAGGGCCATCGGGTCTTTCCTGAGGTCAATGTTCTCGTCCTTTTTAAACTCTTCCGCCAGCCAGTCCATGATCGTCTGGTCGAAATCATCTCCCCCGAGGTGCGTGTCACCATTGGTTGACTTCACCTCAAATACGCCTTCACCCAGTTCAAGGATGGATATATCGAATGTACCGCCGCCCAGGTCAAATACGGCGATCTTCATGTCCCTGTGTTTCTTGTCGAGGCCATAGGCCAGCGCTGCGGCCGTAGGTTCATTGATGATCCGCTTGACCTTCAGTCCGGCGATCTCTCCGGCTTCTTTGGTGGCCTGGCGCTGAGAGTCGCTGAAGTAAGCGGGCACGGTGATGACCGCTTCGGTCACTTCCTGCCCAAGGTAATCTTCGGCCGTCTTCTTCATTTTCTGGAGGACCATGGCCGAAATTTCCTGCGGGGTGTAGAGCCGGTTGTCAATTTTCACGCGGGGTGTGTTGTTGTCACCTCGCTCAACCTTAAAGGGAACGCGTGCCATTTCTTTCTGCACCCTGTCGAAGGTCTCTCCCATGAATCGTTTGATGGAGTAAACGGTCTTTAACGGGTTAGTGATGGCCTGCCGTTTGGCAGGATCACCCACCTTGCGTTCACCGTTTTCAGTGAAAGCAACGATGGAAGGCGTTGTCCTTCTTCCTTCACTGTTGGGGATCACCACAGGTTCGTTTCCCTCCATGACTGCTACGCAGGAGTTGGTGGTCCCTAAATCAATTCCAATTATTTTACCCATGTTGAATTGTCTGTTAAATTATTAAACGTTGGTTACTGTCAAAAATCACCTGTATGAATCCCAGGGTGTTCCGATATTTATCGGGACCAGACTCTCATTCCGGTGCAGGCACCGGGAAATCTACCTGGTACCCTTTTCCCCGTCGGAGCAGGGTAATTTTAATGACTGGGAGTGTTTCAATCATTATGCCAAAGCTCAGAAAGCTGTCAGGAGGGTGACAAAAAGGCAGAACCGTTTGAGGGCTTATTTCCCGATCTCGGGTTCGAACTTGAGGCCTTTGGTGATCAGGATCTCCTCCGTAAGGGGGCTGATGTAGTAAAGCCTGCTTTTATTGTACCGGCTGGAGAAAATGCCGATGCCATTTTCAACGTTCGAAAACTCGGGGCGTTCCTGGACAATGCTGCCGGATGCGTCGTTCACTTCCATATAAGTGTTGAAATCATCGCCTGCCACGGAAAAAATGTATTCCACAGCGATGGCATACCTGACCTCCACGGTGGCCTCCTTGGCAGGATCGTAGGGAACGGTATTTTCCAGGAGTTTATAGAAGCTGTTGTTGGCAAACTGGATCAGCATCTCCTCCCCGCCGTCGAGCGATTGGGATTTCCGTGGCGCATAGCCTGTTTCGATGTACTTATAGAGTGTATCCGTCACCTGGTTGAACATTTCCTTATAGTGGAAGCGCATCACGACATTGTACAGTCTACCATATTTGGCCGAGCGCCATTCCAGGTCCTTGGGCGAGTCGTTATCCGGAAAATGGATCGTGGGCTTTACGGGATTATTGATAATGGGTTTGAGGATGTCAAAATCTGAAACCAGCGGTGTGGTGGCGGTGATGATTTTTCCGGAGACCCTGTTGGTGATGGTCAGCCTGTATTCACCTTCCGGGTCAAGCTGATTCCAGGTCACGCACTGGTAAATGATCTGCCTGGGGTAATAAAACGTTCCTTCTTCCTTTTTATAGACCGAGGTTGTATCAAAGCTGAACGTTTTGATCACCGAACCGTCCTTTCGTTCTTCCAGTATGACCGTAAGATCGTTCCTGTAGCTCGAGGAGTCGGGTTCCTGTGCCATCACCAAGGCATTTCCATCGCCCAGAAAGGCCTTGTTGATCTTCAGGTAAGAGATGCTGTCGGTCTGGTTCAGGAGGCCATACACCACCGTGATGTCTTCATAGTCCCCGATAAGGTCGACCTCGGTGCTGCAGGACATCAGAGCCAGGATGAGTGTTGCGAGGATGACAACTTTTTTCATTCGGCAAAATTACCATTAATGTTTTAATTCTTAACTTTGTTCACATAAAAACCTTCGTATGTACACCTCCGGTTTTGCCTCTGCCAAAAAGATCACCACACACGTGCTTCAGGAGATGAAGGTGCAGGGTGAACAGATCGCCATGCTCACAGGTTATGATTTTTCAATGGCGCGCATCCTGGACCAGGCGGGCATTGATGTCATCCTGGTTGGGGATTCTGCATCCAATGTGATCGCAGGTCACAAGACCACCCTGCCAATCACGCTCGACGAGATGATCTTTCTTGCCTCCTCGGTGATGCGGGCGGTAAACCGGGCGCTGGTGGTGGTGGACCTACCGTTTGGCACTTACCAGGGCAATTCAAAGGAAGCCCTGAACTCAGCCATCAGGATCATGAAAGAGGCCGGTGCCGATGCCATCAAGATGGAAGGCGGCCATGAGGTGGTGGAGTCGATCCACCGCATCCTTTCGGCAGGTATCCCGGTGATGGGGCATCTGGGACTTACGCCGCAGTCGATCCATAAATTCGGGACCTATGTGGTGCGGGCCACCCAAACAGATGAAGCTGAACGCCTGATGGCCGATGCCCGGATCCTGGAAGAGGCGGGATGCTTTGCCATCGTGCTGGAAAAGATCCCTGCCAAGCTGGCCACCGAAGTGACAGCCAAGGTCAAGATCCCCACCATCGGGATAGGCGCCGGCGGTGGCGTGAACGGACAGGTGCTGGTTTTGTACGACATGCTGGGCATCACCCAGGACTTTTCGCCACGCTTCCTGCGGCGGTATCATAACCTGATGGAAGAAATCCAGAACTCCGTGCAAAAGTACATTGAAGATGTGAAGATCAGGGATTTTCCGAACGAGAAAGAGCAATACTGAGGGAGAGGAGAGAGGAGAGAGGAGAGAGGAGAGAGGAGAGAGGATGAAGGAGAAAGGAGAAAGGAGAGAGGAGTGAGGAGTAGAGGCGGGAGGGAGAAGGGGAAAGCGGAATAACAATTTAACAGTTTAACAGTTTAACAATTTGAACAATCTTTGGATAGTGTGATTTGTTTGGATTTTGGTGCCTGGAATTTGGATTTTATGATAACCTGACATACTATCGTCTCCAATCAATTGATATCAAGGATTCTACACGAAGACAACCACCTTCTGATCTTCAACAAACTTCCCGGTGAGATCGTGCAGGGCGACAAGACCGGCGACGTTCCGCTGGTGGATCTGTTAAAGGTTTACATCAAAGAGAAATACCATAAGCCCGGGAATGTATTTTTGGGTGTTGTACATCGCCTCGACCGGCCTGCCAGCGGGGTGGTGATTTTCGCCCGGACCGGCAAGGCATTGAGCCGGCTGAATGCACTGTTGCGTGAAGGAAGCGTGAAAAAGATCTACTGGGCGATCGTCCGGAACAAACCCACACCAGCATCCGGTCACCTCGCTCACTTTTTACGGAAAAATGAAGAGCAGAACAGGTCGTATTTTTATGACCACGAAGTAAGAGGATCAAAACGCGCTGAGCTGAATTATCAACTGCTTTTTTCCGCCGAAATATATCATCTGCTTGAGATAGAACTTCTTACGGGCCGGCACCATCAGATTCGGGCGCAGCTGGCCGCCATCGGGTGCCCGATCAGGGGCGACGTCAAGTACGGCTTTCCGCGCAGCAACGAGGATGGGTCCATCCATCTGCATGCTCGTTCAGTGGAGTTCAGGCACCCTGTTACGCAGGAAATCCTCCGTATCGAAGCGCAACCGCCGGGTGACGACCCCCTGTGGGATTTTTTTGGCAGGTTGATGAATGCCGTCAGGCGGTAATAACAACGAATGACAATGAATTACGCGAGGTGCCGCAGGCGCCGAATTTGGGTAGTCAACAGTCAGCAGCGGAGCGAAGCGACGTCCCGACGAAAGTCGGGATCAGCAGTCAGCAGTCAACAGAATATCAATTTAACAGTTTATCAATTTAACAATTTGAAAGATCTCTGGATCTTGGAATTTGGATTTTGCTCCGCTTTTGTCCGGATAAATTTATCCGGACACCAAAACCGAATTTCCAACATCTTGTGAATCAACATTAAATAAAAAAGTTTGTTCGGATAAAGTTTATCCGAACAAACTAGGTCAGTAATTTACGCCTTCTATGCTTAATTTTACCACACTAAATTGTTGCGGTGAAATTTCCATAGAAATAATCCGCTCCCGCCGGATCGTATAAGTTGTTTCTGGGAGGCTGCCTCAAAAGGGCAGCCTCTTTTGCTGTATAAGGTAGTTACACTTTTTCACCCACCAGCTGAATGGAAATTTTAATGTCGCTGGAAAGCACACGGTCCTTGATTGGGTGATCCCACGCCACATTGAAAGCTTTGCGGTCAAAAACGAGTTCACCCTTGATTGTAACAAGGTTGTCCTCTTTGGAAACGGCAATGTTCTCAATGGTTTCCTGCTTCGAAACACCCCGTATGGTCAGGATGCCTTCCGCGGTATTCTGGTCCATCCGGGTGATCTCAAACCGGGCAGCGGGATGATTGGGCACGTCGAAGAAATCGGCGTTGGAAAGGTGAGCCACGAGTTTCTCCGGGGTGCTTCCTTCTTCAGGTTTGTAATTCTGATCCGTTGGTGTGATGGTTAACATATCCACGACAAAAACGCCACCGGCAATCTTTCCATCCTGGATCTTCAGGTCGGCTTGCGCCAGATCGACGGTTCCTTCGTGGGAGTAGAGGCCCAGCATTTCACCGAACCATACCACCCGGCTTAGGTCCTTGCTAAAAGTGACATTCGACAGATCAACCTCCTTGTCAGGGGTGGCCGCAGTCTGGTCCCCGGTTTTGGGTTTTGTTCCTGTCTGGGAACAAGAAACGGCAAAGACCGACAGTGCCATCATTGGGATCAGAAAGAATTGTTTCGTTTTCATGGTGATTCGTATTAATTTGAATTTTTGTTGAATAATTTCTTAAGATAATTAAACAATTCGATCCCGAAAATGTTCACGGCGTCCTGATGCTGGTTCACCAGTACTTCGACCTGCTGGCCGAGGTGATTGAAGATGGCCAGGTTGATTGACGCCGCCTCCGGCAGCTCATATTCAATGACCGCGAACGCATCAAACGGGTTCGAAGCCACAGGTACGATGATGAGAGATTTTTAAAAATTGAATTTGCAAACGAAGTGTCATTCAGGGCTGGCAAGCCTGTCCGGATGATGGGTGTTCTCCTTTCAACCCATTCCCCGTAGGGGATAAACTGGTTTAGGGGTTAAGGTTAGGAAGCCGGTTTGGTTTAGGGGTT
>DAOQWY010000035.1 GCA_035342335.1 Bacteroidales bacterium | reverse complement strand
TTTGGTGGCAGCATTTTATTTCAGGAAGTGGTACCGGTTTGGTTCAGGGCGGAAAAAAAACTCCTGCCACCGGATGCCCTCATTGCCGATAAGATATGACCGTACGGATTGAAATGACCCGATAAAGGCATTCATACCGCTCACCTTTGGGGAGAAACTGCTCTTAACTTCCAGCGTGACGGCCTGACCCTGCCTGACAATGATGAAATCAACCTCGACGTTCCCTTGCCGCCAATAAAAGACATCAAAACCTTCTTCCTTCGAATGGTTCAGCAAATGCGCCCCTACCGCTGACTCAACCATCCTGCCCCATAAAGCAGGATTTGAAACAGCCTGCTTAAATGTTTCAGCGTGGCCGGCCGAAAGCAGGGCGTTGTTGTAGACCTGAAACTTGGGAGAAGAAGATCGTTGACGGATCGGGTTCTGAGAATATTTTTCAAGGCCGGCCAGCAGGCCCGCAGTATCCAACAGCTCAAGGTAATGCGCCAGCGTGGTGGTATTGCCGGCATCTGCCATCTGCCCGAGGATCTTGGTATAAGAAAGTATCTGTCCCGAGTAAAGGCATCCAAGCTCGAAAAGCCTCCGCAGCAACGCCGGTTTGTTTATTCGCGTAAGCATCAGAATATCCCTTGAAATGCTTGTATCAACCAGGGAATCGACAATATAGGACTTCCACCTGGATTCGTCAGCAATGAGCTGAGCTGAACCCGGATAGCCACCAAACCAGACATACTGGTTCTCATTCCAGCCAAAAGCCTGCTGCATCTCTGTCAATGACCAGTGACCCATCCGAATCAGTTCAAAACGTCCTGCGAGCGATTCCGTCAATCCCTTCTGTATCAATAAACGCGACGAGCCCAATACCACCACTCTGATAGGCCTGTGTTCCCATGTGTCCTCATCCCAAAGCTTTTTGACTGTCTCCGCCCAGTTGCCGGCCTTCTGGACTTCATCGATCACCAATAAAAATTCCTCCGCGCCTGAATGCTGCCATTTTAAGCGTGCTGATTCCCATTGCTGCAAAAGCCAGTTTTCGCCTGCGGCCATGACTGCATCAGCTGAAACATAGTGATATGGCTGCTTATATTCTTTCAGGAACTGATTCATCAAGGTAGTCTTCCCGACCTGACGGGGACCTGTGATGACCTGAATGAACCGGCGTGGCTCCTTTAGTCTCTTACTAAGTGTCTCTATATGAACACGTTGAAAAGGTGTTTTCATTTTACTCAATTTATTGAGCAAAAATACTCAATATTCGGTAAAAATGATTGCTACATAATTAAAACAGGCACAGGAAGATGAAAATCCATTAACGATTGCCGAAGTAGAGGGAGAGGTGGAAGGCGAAGTAGATCTACCAAAGGATTTGCGAAATATTTCTGATCTCTTCCTTCCTTTCGACCCTCGCCTTCGCCTTCTACTTCCACCTCTATTTGGGTAATCGGCAATGGATTTTCAATCCGCATTTCACTACTGGCTGATGAACGCTCCGTGTATAAGTTCGTCGCTGTAGACCAATCCGCTGCCGAGCAGGTTCTCGCCCTTCATACGCACATCGGTCCCCAGTCCCACGGATTTGAATTCGTGAGTCTCCAGACGGGATGCGCTTTGAATGAAATCTTCACCGATCTTTTTCAGGGCGCTGGCCGGCAAATTGGGCCTGTCGCTGAAAGATCCGCTGATGAAGTACGACTTGCAGATCTTCTCGTGCAGCTTTGCATAGACATCGGGCCGGGAAAGGATCTCCAGGCCCGCGATCCTGTTTCCCATGAAAAAAACGATGCCTCGCTGATCCCCCATAACCGGGAAATGGCTCAGCATCTCATTAAGCTCGGGCATTTTTGCAGAATAGGCGTCAGACATCGCCCTCGAGTAAGAGGTGGAATAGGTACCGGATTTTGAATGGAGCTCCTCGATCTTATCCCAGGTCTTGATCTGGTCAGCCCGGTGCACATTCCTCAAGAACAGGGAATCGGTCACCGAATCTTTCATCTCCCGCTTGACGTCAAAGGAACTCATATTGCCCGAGTCTTTGAATTTGGACGAAGTGTAAGACCAACGGCCTCGTTCCGTACAGTTCACCGGGATGATCACCTCCCCTTTCTCCGCCACCAGTATGGTGGTTACGATGATACGGTTCTGCTTGGCTCCCATCAATTCTTCCCCTTCCAGGATCAGGACGGGCTTATCGGCCAGGCTGCTCACCTTCAAATCGGGCACGCTGCCACCCTGGTCAACTTCGGTGACAGTGATCATTTCAGTACTCATGGCTTCCGGGAGGGTATAGAACTCGGCAGGATTATCCTTTGACGGAGCAAAGATCGGGAAGGCAGCTATGGAACCAAAACTTTGCATTTCGCCGAACTGGATGGAGTGTAAAATTTGTTTGATCATGATATTTTGTTATTAGGATTAATGATTTCAGGCGCAATATTACAATGGCCCGATGCAGTGTATCTGCATTATTTAAATAATTTCCCATGTGACCATAAATTACCCCGGCCTTCAGGCCGGGGGCATGCACGAATACCTTGTTCAGGGGCTTTAGCCCAAAACCTTGATCCCTTCAATCAGGTTTCGGTCTAAAGCCAGGTCATAATGGATCCTGTTCAGTCCCAGCGCTAAAGCACGGGGTAATATATTCAGCTTTTTATGCTGAATGGTCGAATTGTTCTCAAGCTTTTTTCGTACTTTCAACGGCACTTTAATATCGTTCTGTATGCCGAAAAATAAAGAAGCCCTGATCCGCTACCGTGTGATCAACCGGTACCTGATCGACCACAGATATGCCACAAAAGAGCAGCTGATCGAAGCCTGTGAGCGGGCACTGGATATTGCCCCGCTGGGCGAACGGACCATTGCGGGTGATATTCACGCGATGCGGTATGACCAGCATCTGGGTTACCTTGCTCCTATCCGGTGGGACAACCTGCGCCAGGCTTATTATTACGACGATCCGGATTATTCCATCGACCAGCTTCCGATCAACAGCGAAGAGATGGATTCGCTGAAGTTTGCCTCGGCCATCCTGAACCAGTTCAAGCACGTGGGCGTATTCGACAAATATTCAGGTGCTCTTCAGAAGGTGGTGGACCTGGTGACGATCCAGAAATGGAGCGACCGCTCGGCAATGGATTACATCGAACTGGAAAAAGTTCCTTACTTCAAGGGAAGCGAGTACCTTGAGGTTTTCCTGGACGCCATCCGGAACAACACGGTCCTGATCATCCGGCACCAGTCCTTCCATGCTGAAGCGCCCGATGAGCACATCGTTCACCCGTATCATTTAAAAGAGTACCGGAACCGGTGGTACCTGATCGGTTTTGAAGAACATGCAAATAACATCCGGATCTTCGGGCTCGACAGGGTGCTGTCGGTCAGGGAAGATGCGGCAAAAACATTCATCGCCGTGCCTTTTCAGACCAGGGATTATTTTCGCCATACCATCGGTATCTTCACCACCCCGGAAGACCCGGTCAGGGTAGTGTTGCGCTTCGACAAAACCATCGGCAAATACCTTCTTACCCAGTCTATTCACGAAAGTCAGCACATTGTAAAAGAAACGCCTGACCATATTGACTTCGGATTTCTTGTCAGCATTACATCCGAATTCATCTCCTTCATTCTGGGTTGGGGCCAATCGGTTAAAGTATTGGAGCCAGCGGAATTAATTGAGGCTGTAACAAAAGAGTTAAAAGGGGCGCTGGAACGATATTAGGATTTTGCAAGCAAATTATTGACTGCAGTTTTCCAATCCGGACATTGTTCCTATCGAAACCGGATACCCTCTCCCTCAAAATTCGCCGTTGATCGCTGACTGCATAAGGCGGTCGCCTTGACCATATTCCGCCGTTAAAACGGACATTTTTATATTCATCTATAAATCATAGGATTAACTCTGGCCCTGGGTGGTTAATTTGTACCAGCGAGAGATGGTCAGGGTCTCCGGTTTTTGCACTAATGATTCCTACAATCAGGTTTAAAGCGGACCTCCAACGCCAGGTTATGCCCCATGACGGGCGCTCAAAGAAAAAGGCCTCCCCTTAGAGAAGGCCTTGGACTATGTTAAGAAAGAGTTTCGCAAGCTGTGTGGACTCCAGGTTATTTAATTACATGAATCTTTTTACCCACCTTTGTCGGACCGGCGGTCAGCATGACAACGTAAATTCCTGCCGGTAAGCCGGCCACATCCAAACGATAGGTGTGCGCCTGGTCTGATATGAAACCAAGGTTTTCACTGTAAACAGTGGTCCCGGTCAGGTTCATCAGGGTAATGGTAACATCCGAGGATTCGAGCAATTTGAAATCAATATTTACACGTTCCACAGAGGGGTTGGGGTAGGTGGAAATAGATTCAGCATCGATCAGCCGTTCCTCGACGCCAGTGGTTTCCGGCAGGGCAATAAATGCACCGCCAGAAGGAAGCACGACAAACAATCCAAAGGGGGCACCA
Organism: Bacteroidales bacterium; assembly: GCA_035342335.1. Lineage (NCBI taxonomy): Bacteria > Pseudomonadati > Bacteroidota > Bacteroidia > Bacteroidales > Bacteroidales bacterium. Next base: position 24,335 of record DAOQWY010000035.1, on the reverse strand, counting down.
TCGCTGTTATTACCCGGATTGAGAAAACCGGATGCAACAATGGTCAGCGCAGCACCATCCAATCCCAGAATGCCCAGGGGTGCATTGTAGGTCGCAACCGTTACGGTTCCGGTTTCATCCCTGACCTCGATCTGGTAATTGGTAGTGGGTAACTCCAGGTAACCCCTGAAATCCTCATAGGTGAGATTGTCAATGATGGTACCGTTTACAACGATGTTTTCATAAATATCCACCACCGGGGCATCCGTTGAACCGTGGAACACCAGCACGTCGGTGTTGCCACTCATGGTGGCTTCTTCGCGTGCCATATCGTAGACATAGATGTCGAAGGGCTTGATAGGGTCATAGCCTGAGCCGCTGACAATGCCGTTGGCCACCAGGATGTACTTTTTCATCGGGTCCAGGTTGTAGGTGAACCGCGCCAGCGCATTAGTGGTATCGGTAGAGTTGGCGGGCTGGATGACCACGTCGAAGTCAACGCCTGCCGGAGCATCGATAAATGGAGAGGCCGTACGGAAAGCGAAGTTATCGATGAGCATCATATCGTTGAGCCACACATCGACCACTGTCGCAGCGGCATCGGCCGAGTTGTGGATGACCTGCACGCGGGACTGGGCGGACAGGGTAAAGGAGATTGTTACCATAAAGATGGCAATCAAGAGTAAAGTTTTTCTGGCAGTTTTCATGATTAGTTAATTTTAGAGGTTAATAATTGTTTTCGAAAGTATAAACAGATATGAAAATATAATGTTCATTCTTTTTATAAAATTATTAAACAAAATATTTTTATAAGTATAAAAATAAATTACCAAAACTCTTAAGTTAATATGTAATAATTTAATATACAATTTTTTAATAATCTTTCAAAAAAATCCATTAATATAAATTGTATAGTATATAACTTATAAATAATAAACAGAAATAGTATTTCTACACATGGCGACAGGATTTGTCTGCACAGTGCTGATGATCTTTCCAGTTTATGCCGGAGCAGCTAAACCGATGTATTCTATTATAATTCTGGTTGATGGGATGGGCAATGAAAATCGGTGCAGCGTGGTCAGTTTAACCGGTATATCCACCTTCGCCAAAAAAGCGGTGGATATTCTTGCCGGGTATTCCAGAGTAAATCTATACCTGGATAATGATACGGCAGGTAAAGAAACCGTACGGTTTTTTCAGGCACATCATCCCAATGCAGTGGATCATTCATCACACATCTTTCCGGATCACAAAGATTTTAGCGAGTTCTGGGTAAAAACATCAGCAAAAAATTACTTCAAGTATTATTACCTCAGAGGAGAAATCTGTCCTGTGAGAGCATCATATCCTTATCTACCTCATCATGGATTGAAACTGAGTGGATCCAACTGGGATCGGCATCATTAATTCCATCCAAGGTTGCTCTCCGGCCGCATAGCCGCATAAATTTCTTTTACTTTTTTGTGACATCCTTTCTTTCGCTGCCCTGAACTGCGCCCTGAAGTTTAATACACCGTAGGTGTAAGATATTTGTAGCACCGTAGGTGTAAAATATTTGTAGCATCGTAGGTGTAAAATATTTGTAGCACCGTAGGTGCGACATATTGGTAGTAAAAAATCATGAATCCATCATTTCAGAACCCCGTCAGGGGTGACAAGGAAGTAAAATTCCATTAACGATTAGCGAAGTAGAGGTGGAAGTAGAAGGAGAAGGCGAAGGGTGAAAGGAAATATGAGATCAGAATCATTTCGCAGATCCTTTGGCAAATCTCCTTCGCCTTCCACCTGGCCTTCTACTTCGGCAATCGGCAATGGCTATTCGCCCCGTCCTTTGCCGATTTTTCGACGGCGAAGTAACTTTGCGTAGGAATTTTGAATGGTGAATAAAAAATTGAAGGGGGGACTTGAAAATAAAGGTTATCCTTTTGGTAGGGCGCTAACGGCTAACGCTATTGAAAAAAGTTGTAGTCTGAGTCCTTATTGCTTTTATATTGTAAGAAAATACTGATATTGGCACTCGTAATGCAATCCAGTGATGCAATATGTGATTTTTTATACGGTTTTATTCATACGTTTTGCTATCTGATCGGGCCAATGACGGTATGACCAGAAAAGAGCCTTGAAAATACCCGGTTTAATCAAAATCCGTTTATTCTTTTCAATTATCTTGACTATGTAATTTCCAACCTGATTGGTGGTTAGTGTTGGCATAAATGGTGTTGATTTTGGAATTCTTTTCTCACTGCCAGGATTGTTTTTCCAGTAACTGCTTTCAACTTTTCCAAACACGGCTAATGACACGGTAATACCTGATGCCTGAAGATATCCTCTTAAGCCTTCTGAAAATCCACGAAAGGCAAATCGTGCTGCTGAATAACCCAGAGCCATCCCTTTTGGTAAGTAAGATGCATCTGAAGTGAGGTTGATGATATGTCCTGTACCCCGCATTTTCATTTCGGTAATAAAAGCTTTTGTAATATAAAATGCTGCCAAATAGGGTAAAGCAATCATTTCTTTCAGCTCTTCAGCAGAGGTTTCTTCGATAGTCAGCCATCGGCCTGCCCCTGCGTTGTTGATGATTATATCCGGAATACCAGCTTCCTTTTTAATCCTTTGTGCTATCGATTCAACCTGCTCACAATTGGATAAGTCTACAGCATAATAATATGACTTGCCCCCTTGTTGCTTAATCTGATCTGCAACTTGTTCCAGTTTTTCACAGCTTCGGGCTAATAAGATTACTGTTGCATTTTTACTGCTTATCACTTTTGCAGTTTCAGCGCCAATTCCACTTGAAGCACCAGTAATAAGAATCAGTTTATCGCTAAGTTTTTTCATTCCAAAATGATTTAATGACTTAATAAATCGTATCTAATCAATGTCCGGGGTTTTGAGTGCCTGGAGTTCCTAAAGTTACTAATTGCAGAGTGAACCAGTTTCTTTTATATGCGGCTGTTTCACTAAAAGTTTCAAGACTTGCTAAAAGCACATAATTCTGATCCAGGATATACCTCTCAATGGAGTATTTGCACCTGGGAAATCCCCATAAAAGGCTAAAATAAGTAGATTGATATCATGCCATTTTTTATCTTGGTTGCAACTCTGACAAAAAATCCCATTTTCAGAATTTAAAAAGTTGCAACCCTCTACCTGGAAATTACCGTACATCTCATCCTTATATTTAGTGGGAATTTCAGAAGGTCATTAAAAGAAACAAGAGGTCGAAATTGACCTCTTGTGCCTCTGGGTACCCGGAGCGGGACTTGAACCCGCACGGCCGCATTGGCCAAAGGATTTTAAGTCCTTCGTGTCTACCATTCCACCACCCGGGCGAGGAGGGTGTGGGTGTGAAGATAACAAAAAATTCGATACCTGGTATCGAATTTTTTGAGCGGAAAACGGGACTCGAACCCGCGACCCTAACCTTGGCAAGGTTATGCTCTACCAACTGAGCTATTTCCGCGTTGTTTCTTCGTGGGGTGCAAAATTAATAAATTTCAAATGAACAACAATTGCACAGGGAAATTTTTTCTTTCAGGGAATTGTTTAGTAGCCGGTAGCCAGTAGCCAGTAGGCAGTAGGCAGTAGCCGGTAGGTGAGATCATTATTAATAAAGACCATAATAAAAAATATTAAAAAAAAAAAATCCCGTCATTGGGTCACATTTAATCATGATCAGGGATTAAGCATAAAGAGTGTTCCATATTAAATATTTTCTCAATGAACCTTGGCTATAAAGAATTAAATGTCTATAAAGAATCATATTCACTAGCGATGAATATCTTTGAACTTACAAAAGAATGGCCGAAAGAGGAGAAATATTCACTGATCGATCAGATCAGACGATCATCCCGTGCTGTGTGCTCAAACATTGCTGAAGGTTATCGGAAACGGCAATATCCAGCCTACTTCTCCAGTAAAGTATCTGACGCTGATATGGAAAATACTGAAACACAGGTATGGCTCGACTTCTCCTTATCCTGCCAATATATTACTCAACCAGCTCACCAGGAACTGATCAATAAAACAAAACAAATAGGCAGGATGTTGCATTATTTGATTCTTAATCCAGAAAAATTTCAAGACAGAAAATAATTACCAATAATCCAAATTTATCCTCAATAAATCAGAGTCCTTCCCACTACTCCCTCTTTACTACTGCCTACCGGCTACTGCCTACCGGCTACCGGCTACTGGCTACTGCCTACCGGCTACTTTTTCCCGCCCAGCACCTTCTTTATCTCATTCAGCTTCATCAACGCTTCCACAGGCGTCAGGGTGTTGATGTCGGTATTCAAAATCTCTTCCCGTATCTGCTCCAGCAACGGATCATTCAACTGTATAAAACTCAGCTGATACCCTTCCGACCCACCTACCCGCCGACCTGAAGACCCGCCGACCTGTAGACCTGAAGATCCGCCGACCTGCGAACCCGAAGACCCGTGAACCTGAAGACCCGAAGACCCGCCGACCGCCTTCTGCTCCAGTAATTTCAACATCTCGTCAGCTCTTTCCAGAACAGAACCCGGCATCCCCGCCATCTTCGCCACGTGAATACCGAAACTGTGCTCGCTGCCCCCGGCCTCCAGCTTCCTCAGGAAAATGATCCTGTTGTTGATCTCCCTGATCGAAATATGATAATTTTTGATGCGCGGAAACCTCGCCGCCATCTCGTTCAGCTCGTGGTAATGCGTGGCAAAGAGGATCTTGGGATGAAACAACGGATGCTCGTGCAAAAACTCGGCAATGGCCCACGCAATGGAAATGCCATCGTAGGTGCTCGTGCCGCGGCCGATCTCATCCAACAGGATCAGGCTGCGGTTGGAGATGTTGTTCAGGATGCTCGCCGTCTCGTTCATCTCCACCATGAACGTCGACTCGCCCGAGGAGATGTTGTCGGAGGCCCCCACCCGCGTAAAGATCTTGTCCACAACGCCGATCCGCACCGCATCGGCCGGCACGAACGACCCCATCTGCGCCATGAGCACGATCAGTGCCGTCTGGCGCAACAGGGCCGACTTGCCCGACATGTTGGGACCGGTCAGGATGATGACCTGCTGGGTTTCGGGATCGAGCACGACATCGTTGGGGATGTACTTCTCCCCCGGCGGAAGCTGCTGCTCGATGACAGGATGGCGTCCGCCACGGATGTCAATCTGATAGCTGTCGTCCATCTCGGGCATCACATAATGGTACTTGCGGGCAATCACCGAGAAGGTCAGCAGACAGTCGAGACGTGCAATGAGCTTGGCATTGAGCTGCACCGGCTCAATGTATTCGGACAGGCTGGCCACCAGCGCCTCGAACAGCTGCAGCTCCAGCGCAAGGCTTTTCTCCTCCGCGCCCAGGATCTTCTCTTCGTACTCCTTCAGCTCTTCCGTAATGTAACGCTCGGAATTGACCAGCGTTTGTTTCCGCATCCAGTCAGCCGGGACCTTGTCCTTATGCGTGTTGGTCACCTCAAGGTAATAACCGAATACATTATTATATCCTATTTTCAGCGATGAGATGCCGGTCCGGGCGATCTCCCGCTGCTGGATCTGCACCAGGTAGTCCTTCCCACGGTGCATCAGGTTCCGGAGCTCATCCAGCTCAGGAGAGATCCCTTCGCGCATCACGTTCCCTTTGCTGACCAGCGCGGGCGGGTCGGGTTTGATCTCCCGGCCTATCTTTTGCGTGATCAGGGGGCACGCGTTCAGCTGCTCGCCCAGCCGCTGTAGAAAAGGCAGTTCGGATCTCAGGCAGGCCTGTCTGACCGGGTCAATGGCTTCCAGCGCACGCTTCACCTGCAGGATCTCCCGGGGGGTGATGCGCCCCACGGCCACCTTGGAGATCAGCCGCTCCAGGTCGCCCATCAGCCGGATCTGCTGACTGAACAGCTCGGCAAGGTCCGGGCGCTTCAGCAGGTGATCCACGACCTGGTGCCGCTCAACAATGGGATTCCTTTCCTTCAAGGGCAACAGGATCCATTTCTTCAGCAGCCGGGAACCCATCGGTGAGATGGTGTGGTCAATCACCTGCAGCAGGGTGGCGGCGTGCTCGTTGGGGGTGCTCACCAGCTCCAGGTTGCGCACGGTGAACTTGTCAAGCCACACGTACCGGTCCTCTTCCAGACGCGAGATCTTGCAGATGTGCTGCACGCGGTCGTGCTGCGTCTCGGCAAGGTAATGGAGCACTGCACCCGCGGCAATGATCCCCTGGGTGAGCTCCTCCACGCCGAAACCTTTGAGGGAAGTGGTGCCAAAATGCTTCTGCAACAGGTCACTGGTAAAATCAATGGTGAATACCCAGTCATCGAACGTGTTAATGTAGAATTTTTCGCCGAAAAGGGTCCTGAACTGGGTCTGCATGTTCTTCTGAAGCAGTACCTCGCTTGGTTTGAAGGTCTGGATCAGTTTGTCAATGTACTCAATGGATCCCTGCGACAGGTAGAACTCCCCGGTGGAAACATCCAGGAAGGCCACACCGGTGATCTTCTCACCCAGGTGAAGGCCTGCCAGGAAGTTGTTCTCCCTGGTTTCCAGTACTTTGTCATTATAGGATACCCCCGGTGTAACTAGTTCAGTAACGCCTCTCTTAACTATTTTTTTCGCTAGTTTGGGATCTTCCAGCTGGTCGCAGATGGCCACCCGCTGACCGGCCTTCACCAGTTTGGGCAGGTAAGTATCGAGTGCGTGGTAAGGAAATCCGGCCAGCTCAATGTAAGTCGCAGCGCCGTTGGCCCTGCGGGTGAGGACAATGTCCAGGATCTTGGAGGTCAGGATCGCATCTTCCCCGAATGTTTCATAAAAATCCCCCACGCGGAACAGCAGCAACGCGTCCGGGTATTTGGCCTTGATGGCGTTGTATTGCCTCATCAAGGGGGTTAAATCGGTATTATCGGTAGGTGATGCCATGAAAAATCCCAAATTCCATCCCGACAGCTATCGGGACCAAGCTCCAAACAAATCACAAAAAACAAAATCCAAAATTACACGATAAATGCTTTCTATCCCCCACCCTTTGGAATTTGAGTGCTGGGTTCACTCCGAAAAGTAATAATTTTGGACTAAAGTCCACTAACTGGTTGGATATCAATTACCCCGGCCTAAGACCGGGGTAAGTCAAAGTACTGGTTTATAGGGCTTTAGCCCTAAATTTAAGTTCGGTAATCTCATTTCGGAGTAGACTCAGTACTGGAATTTGTCTGGAATTCCTCCCGACAGCTATCGGCTTGAATTTGGAATTTGCATCGCACAATAGCTACCTTTGTAGAAAAGCCAGGCAGTGCGTAAAACAAAGAATGAAGAGCTGAACCGTTTATCAATCGGAGAGTATAAAAAAGCATCAAAGCTTCCGGTCGTCATCGTGCTCGACAATGTGCGGAGCACGCACAACGTCGGTTCCGTTTTTCGTACGGCTGATGCCTTCCGTATCGGGAAGATCATCTTATGCGGGATCACCGCCACGCCACCCCATAAGGATATTTACAAAACCGCCCTGGGCGCTACGGAGAGCGTCGACTGGAGTTACGCGGAGAGTACGGTAGAGGCCGTCAGGGAGCTGAAAAAGGATGGATACCTGGTCTATGCGGTGGAGCAGGCGGATGAGAGCATCTCCCTGAGAGATTTCATGCCGGATCCTGCAGCCAGGCTGGCACTGATCTTCGGACACGAGGTCACCGGGGTGCAGGAGCCGGTCATCCCGCTGGTGGACGGGTGCATCGAGATCCCTCAGAGCGGTACGAAACACTCCCTGAACATCTCCGTGAGCGCCGGCATTGTGCTGTGGGACATCTGTGGGAAACTGACAGGAGCGCCGGACAGGACAGCCCATTCAAAAAAACGAACTACCTTCGCGTCGCGAAAAAACGACAATCCTCTATGCGATTCATAACAGCTTTTTTCCTGATCCTATCCTTATTTACCGGCACGTCACACGCACAGGTGATGAACAGCCCGGCCGCCGATACGGGCAAATCCCTTCTGGTCAGGCGGTTTCTGCTCCACGATGAGCGCATTCTGCTGGCCCCTCACCGTTACAGAGGCGGGTTGAGCGAAGAGCGGATGGCCAATCTTTTCTTTGACAGGGACGCCAGCAAGATCAATTTGGACCTGCCGGCGAATCGGATTCCCTTTGTCAGGCATCAGCTGGAACTGCTCTTCGAGCCCCTTGGGAAAGGCTGGCAACCAGATACGGTATGGATCACAGCCTATGCCTCCCCTGAAGGAGACAGTCTGCATAACGCTGCACTCGCACAAAAACGGGCCGCCTCGGGTTCCGGCTATGTCAGCAGCAGGATCAGTATACACGGCATTCATCCATCCGATTGTACGATCCTGATGGAGACCGCCGGGGAGGACTGGGAAGGACTTGTAAAAACACTTCAGGCTTCGGATCTGACCGGGAGGGACGAGATCATTCATATTATTGAAAATCAATATACTACAGATGAGGACATCCTGGTTCAACTTCAGGGATCAACGCTGTATCCAACCATTAAGCAAAACTTTTACCCTCTTCTGCGCAGGATCAGCATCCGGATCTCTTACCGCGAGCCTCCCAAGACGGACGAGAGCATGTTGCAGTGTGCGCTTGAAGAACCCACAAGTCTCTACTATGAGCAGCTGATGTACGCTGCAACGCTGACCGGCGAGACCGAAAAGAAACTGGCGATTTATCGGAATGCTTCCGGGCGGTACCCGGAAGAATGGGAAGCACCCAACAACATCGCCTGTCTGTATCTTGAAATAGATCAACCGGAAAAGGCGATGGTCTACCTGAACCAGGCCAACACCCTTTTCCCTGTATGCGGTACTATTTTAAACAATATGGCAGCAGCTTCCCTGAAGATGTACCGCCCCGACAAGGCACTTCAATACCTGGATCTGGCCGGTAAAGAAGAAACGGATGTCAGCTACAACCTGGGAATCTGTTTCCTGCTCGCAAAAGAATATGCCAGGGCCTTTTCACTGTTGGAAACCCATCCCTGTACCACGAACGCGGCCCTGGCCGCACTGATGGCGAACCAGACAGCCAGGGCTGTTGACCATTTACGATGCACACCTGAAACATCCTCACGGCATTACCTGTTGGCCATCTGCGCTGCACGAAACCAGGACGAAGCCGGTGTAATGAGTGAGCTGAACAAGGCGATCCGTTTGAACAGCAGCCTTTTGGACTATCTTAGAAACGATATTGAATTTCTCCCGTATAAAGAGAAAGATTGGTTTGCCGGTCTGCTATCCCGGTAGAAAAACAGTGGAATGTTAATAAATCTGTTTGAACATTTATCACTAAAGCCCGTTTTTATTGAATTCTTCTTCAGAAATTTGCGAAATGGTAAATTTTACTGTAATTTTAAGCCAAATTTCATAGCTCATATCGGTTTAACTTAATACCTTTGCCTCTGAAAATTTTTAAATCCGGAAATATAACCTAAATCATACGCTTATGAAAAAATTAGTACTCTTGTCACAAGTAGGGTTGTTGACCCTATTGTTTTTAGGTCTTCCTCTCCTTCTCTCTGCCCAGGATGAGCAGGAACCAGAGCAGAAGAAGGAAAAGAAAACCTCAACCTTTGACCCTTACTGGTTTATAAATATCAACGGTGGATTGATGCTTTATCACGGTGACATCGCATCTCCTGATGATAAAGGTGCTGTTTTCCCGAATACGGAAGACTGGCGACTGGGTTATGGCCTGGGAATAGGACGCCAGTTTGGGTCCGTGTTTGGGTTACGCCTGCATTACCAGGGTGGAAAGCTGGCCGGTACCAAAGCAGATGATGACTTGGTAAGGTTCACGCAAATTCCGTACAACTGGACTTTTGAAACAAAAAGTTTCCACAATCCCAGGTTGACCGGTGCACTCAATTTATCCAACCTCATCGGTGGTTACAATCCCGACCGTTTCATTGACTTTAACCTCCTTGCCGGCATTGGGCTTGTATTTAGCAAGGGTGAACTGCACCACACGGAAACGGATATGGAGATCAATCCGACGACGGTGGCCGATGAAGTATACTATGACCAGGTAAAAGATGACCTGCTGTATTCAGAAAGCAGAACGACCTATTCGATCCCTGTGGGAGTGGGCATTGACTTCCGGCTGAGCGAAAAACTGGACCTCAACCTGGAAAGCACCTTCAACTTTACGGGATCCGATGAGATCGACAACTTCTCAGACGATGCCATGCCCGTTTACAAGGATATGTTCAGCTACACCTCCTTGGGGTTAACCTATAAATTCGTATCCGGCGGCAACCTGAAAAAGATGGAGGAGAACTATGGCCTGGTTAAATATGAAGTGATCCCCGATCCGCTGGTAAACACCTGTACGGACATACCTGTGACGATCAAGGGAACTTTCCCGCCAGAGTACTTCAACAAGAAAGCGGTCATGCAGTTCGCACCGGTCCTGAAATGGGACGGTGGTTCGTACCAGATGGACCCGATCTATTTCCAGGGAGAAAACGTTGTGGGTGACGGAAAAGTCATTCCCTATGCAGAAGGTGGAACGTTTACCTATAACACCACCATACCTTACAGGGATGGCATGGAAGGATCCGAACTGGTTGTGGATCCCATGGCCTATCTCGTAAAGACTGCCTATGAACCGGCAACCCGTGAGGTGATCATGACGGACTATAAATATGTCGTACTCCCGGAAAGAAAGATCGCTGACGGTACGATCATGCCCAAAACGATCGTTCACGACGAACAATTGCTCTATGCCGATAAGGATACCTATCAGAAACTTGGCCTGGATCCCAGCGAATTTTATGAAGGACAAACCTATACCAGCAAGAAAGCCACCATCTGGTTCATCGTCGACCGCTGGGATCTGAACTGGAACATGGCCTTGAATAAGAATGCAGCTGCCAAAGCACAGCTAAAGGAATTCAGGGATTTCCTCGCAACAGGTCCCAGGATCCGTGATATTGACATCGACGCGTGGGCATCCCCGGAAGGTGAAGAAGGACATAATGAAGACCTGTCGCAGAACCGCGCCAAAACCGGTCACAACTACCTGATCGATTTCTACAAAAAACTGGCAAAGGACAAAAAATCCCTGGTCAAACTGGATCCCACCAAGGACCTCAAGTTCAACATCCGCGCTCACGGTGAAGACTGGGACGGTTTCGTCAAGGCAGTGGAAGCTTCCAACCTGCAAGACAAGAATGTTATCCTGAACGTGGTGAAATCGCAGCCGAACGTGGCCAGACGTGAACAGGAGATCAAGAACATGTCGCTGATCTACAAAGAGATCGAGGAAGACATCCTGCCCCCGCTCCGCAGAACCGAGATGAAAGCCTGGGTTTACGACCCGATGAGACCGGATGCGGAAATCCTGAACCTTGCTCTTACTGACCCGGGCAAGCTCACGCAGAAAGAACTTCTGTATGCAGCTACCCTGACCGATGATCTGGGCGAAAAGGAAAAGATCCTGAAGAGCTATATTGACCTGTATCCGAACGACTGCAAGGGATACATCAACCTCGCCTGGGTTTACATGAAACAGGATAAACTTGACGACGCAAAGAAGCTGCTGGAAAAAGCGGAAGAATTATGCCCCAACAATCCGGTGATGCTGAACAATTTCGGTGCTTATTATTCAAAGATCGGTGATTACGCCAAGGCAGAAGCCTACTTCACCAAAGCCAAACAGTATGGCGCACCGGTAGGGTACAACATGGGAATCATTCAGGCAGCTCAGTGTAAATGGGATATGGCCCTCAGCTCGTTTGCCGGCTCAAAGTGCACCTATAACATTGCACTGGTGAAATTCCAGAAGGGTGATTACAAGGGAGCCGAATCGGAACTGAACTGCGCAGAACCCAGTACGAAGGTTGATTATTTGAAGGCGATCATCGGTGCCCGCACCGACAATGCGCAGATGGTCATCGAAAACCTGACCAAAGCGACCAAGGACAGTGACAAATGCAAAAAGATGGCTGTTGCAGACCGTGAGTTTATCAAGTTCTGGGATGATCCAAACTTCCAGGCACTGATAAAATAACAGAAGTTTGCTAATGAAGCGCCATCAGGCTCTTGAACGTGGAAGCGATCCCCGGCGGACGCTTCCACGTTTTTTTATAAAACGATCCTGGTGATCTCCCTGGGATAATCCTGTGAAATGACTTCCACAAGCCGGTCGTAATCTTCCCGCAGTGCCACAAAATCAATGTAATTGGTATCGATGATCAGAATGCGCTGTCCGGTGTATTGCCTGAAAAACTCAAAATAGTTTTCCTGAATGCCCCTAAGGTAACTATCCCTGATCTCCTGTTCATACTCCCTTCCCCGCAGTTGAATGTTGTTCATCAGTTTATCGACATCCACGTGCAGGTAGACCAGCAGATCCGGTTTGGGAAGGAAGGAGGCCATCAGGTCAAAAAGCCGCTTGAACAGCATCAGTTCGTCATCACGTATGGTACGCCGGGCGAAGATGAGGGACTTATAAATAAAATAATCCGAAATGGTCATTGAGGTAAAAAGTTCCTGCTGTGGCAGCTGATCCTTGAGTTGCTGGAACCGGGAAGCCAGGAAGGATAGTTCCAGCGGAAATGCATACTTGTCGGGATCCTGGTAAAATTTCGGCAGAAAAGGATTATCCTCGAACTGCTCCAGGATCAGGCGTGCGTTGAATTGGGCTGCCAGCCGCAGTGCAAGGGAGGTCTTCCCGGCACCGATGTTTCCTTCAATGGAGATATGATTGTAGCGCATCATGCTTCCTGTTGAGTACTGGAACGGTAAATCCTGACATCCAGAGGATCGCCGTGGTTCAGGCACAATTCCCTGATCGGCCTGTTCAATACCGGATGGATCAGCTCCGGCGCGATTTCCATCAGCGGCACCAGGGTAAAGGCACGACGGTGCAACCGTGGATGGGGAATGGTCAGCCGCCTGGATTGAAGTACCAGGCGATCATAGAACAGGATATCAATGTCCATTACCCTTGGCTGATTGGGTTGGCCATCCCTTGTCCTCCCCATCCGTGATTCGATGGCCTGGGTCTCATCCAGCAATCCTTCAGGCGTCAGATGGGTCTCCAGGCAAATGACCTGGTTCAGGAATAAAGGTTGCGCCTCGTTCCCCCAAGGCTGGGTCTCATAGACCGATGAGGAAGCCAGAAGTTGTCCGGACGATTTCGTAAGAAGTCCGACAGTGGATTCCAGCATCTTTTCCCGGTCACCCAGGTTTCCCCCCAGCAGAAGATAGACTATTGCCATGGATGAGATGATCCTTTTATAAAACCAAAAATACGACAAGAATGCAATCCACATTAATTTTTTCGTAATTTAATGGCCTGAAACCAAAATCCACAGATCCTATGAAAGATTTCCTGAAATTCATGCTTGCCTCGATGGTTGGTTATCTCCTGATATCCATCATCCTGTTCTTTCTCTTCATGGTCCTTCTTTTCTCGGTGGCTTCCCTGGGAGAGAAGGAAACCGTTGTGGTTCCCAGCAATGCTGTGCTCCAAATGACACTTGATAAAAAGATCATGGACAGGGGCTCCAAAAATCCTTCCCTGACCAGCTTCACCAGTTTTTCGATGGAGAAGACCCCGGGACTGGATGATCTCCTGGCGTGTCTGAAGAAAGCCAGGGAAGATGATCGCATCAAAGGGATCTATCTCGATCTGACAAACCTGAATGCGGGGGCCGCCATCCTTGATGAGTTGCGCACCGGCCTTACCGATTTCAGGGAATCCGGTAAATTCATCTACAGTTATGCGGATTCCTACAGCCAGGGATCCTATTACCTGGCCACGGCGGGCGACAGGATCTACATGCATCCCAAGGGGATGATGCTCTTTAAGGGACTATATGCAGAGGTGACGTTCTATAAGAACACGCTGGAGAAAATGGATGTTGAAGCTCAGCTGATCAGGCCCATGAACAACCGGTTCAAAAGCGCGATGGAACCTTTCATCCAGGACCGCATGAGCGACGCCAACCGGGAGCAGACCGGCCGTTTCATCACGACCATGTGGGATCACATGGTTGGACAAATATCCGCTTCCCGCAACATACCTGTTGCTGAACTCAACCGCATCGCCACTGAACTGGAGGCCACAAAAAAACCGGACTTTGCTGTCAGGGCGAAGCTGATTGACGGATTATTATACAAGGACGAGTTCATGGCTGAGATCCGAAACACGCTGGGGATCAAGGAAGAAAAGAAGATTCCTTCCATCACGCTGAAGAAGTATATGGACTATGTGCCCCAGAAGAAGCAAAAAGAATATCATAAGAACAAGATCGCTGTCATTTATGCGCTGGGCAGCATCAGTGGCGGAGAGGGAGATGATTACGCAATCGGGTCGGAACGTTTGTCCAAAACGATCCGTGAAGCCAGGCTGGATACCAATGTCAGGGCGATTGTACTGCGGGTGAACTCACCGGGCGGGGATGCGCTGGCATCCGATGTCATCCTGAGGGAACTGATGCTGGCAAAGCTCAGGAAACCGGTGGTGGCCTCCTACGGCGACGTTGCCGCTTCGGGAGGATACTGGATTTCCTGCATGGCTGATAAAATCGTCGCACACGAGAACACGATCACCGGTTCGATCGGCGTATTTGGCTTCATTCCCAACATGGAAGGCCTGCTGACCAACAAGCTCGGATTGACGTTCGACCAGGTGGAAACCAACGCCAATGCTGAATTCATGGCGCTGAACCGTCCAATGACCGCAAAAGAGAAAGAGGTGCTGCAATATGAGGTTGACGACATCTATGCCACTTTTCTGGCCTATGTGGCCGAAGCGCGTAAGATCCCCGTCGAAAAAGTGGATAGCATTGCACAGGGTCGTGTCTGGAGCGGCGTTGATGCAAAACGCATTGGCCTGATCGATGAATTCGGGGGACTGGACGACGCCATCAAACTGGCTTCTGAACTGGCAGGAATCCCTGACTATAAGGTGGTTTCCCTGCCAAAACAAAAAGATCCCCTGCAGCAGATCATGGACGAATTGATGGGGAAAGATCCGGAGACACGCATCCAAAAGGAGATCGGGGATTTCTATCCCTACTACCGGATCTGGAAAGAGATCTCCACGATGAAAGGCGTCCAGGCACGGATGCCGTATGAGCTTCAAATCCATTAGACCATGATGCAGAACCCTGTCAGGAAAATCCCGCTGATCCTTGCTTGCCTGGCCATTCAGGGTTGGGCAGGTGCACAGCAACAGATCGAAAACGGAAGTTTTGAAATCTGGGAAGATGCGGGTACCGTCGCAGAGGAACCGGTTGACTGGAGTTCCATAAAGACATCGGACAACGATATTACCAATTCCGCTGCCCCGCTGGTGTGGGACCGCTCGACCGATGCGCATTCAGGCAATTATTCCGTGAAACTGTACAATGTGGCCTCCTTTGGCGTTGTCGCCACCGGCACGCTGACCAATGGTCGGGTGCACGCCGAATTCAACCCCGACAGTGCGTACGTGTATACACAAACGGACGATGCCCGCTGGCATGCCGCGTTCACCGACAGGCCTGACAGCCTGGTGGGATGGTACAAGTACTTCCCATCGGGCAACGACCGGGGCGGGATCAGGGCCATCCTGCACAGCAACAAGGGGGGAGCCTTGCCCGAACACGGAACCCACGGTAACTGGGTGGCCGATGCAAACTTCATCATGCCCGAAGGAACCGCTGATTCCTGGACCCGATTTTCAGTACCCTTCGACTACCTTTCCGGCGACACGCCCGGGTACCTGCTCGTTGTGATCAAGGCAGGGTTTGGGACCGATGCCATCGCAGAGAGTTACGGACTTTTCGACGATCTGCAGCTGATCTACAGCAATTCGGGCGGCACCGGCGATATCGCGGAGGAAAAAATCAACTTTGAACTCATCGGGAATAAGGTTCTTTTCAGGGAAGCGGCCCCTGATGTACTCAAAAATACCACCTTCCGGATCCTGGACCTGAGGGGCAGGATCCTTTTCGAGGTGCATTCCCCGGAGACAGAACTCACCCTTCCGTTGCGGCTGCCTGCGGGGATCTATGTCGGATGCATTCTGTATGACAACGGCATGCGGTCGAAGAAAATTTTTCTCGACTAACTGAAATATCCGTAGTCTCATGGCGTCTTTTTCTTTCAGATCCGGAGCAGTGCTCCTGCTTATTTTTGGATTACTCGCACTGACAGTTCCATCCTCCGCACAGGAGTACGGAATTTTCAGGGGCAGGGTCATTGACGCCAGCACGGGTGAACCCCTGGTGGGAGCCAGCATCATCCTGCGATCGGATCCAACCATAGGGGCTGCTGCTGACCTTAACGGCAGGTTCAGCCTAACCCTGAAACCCGGAACCCATTCCTTGCTGATCAACTATACCGGGATGCAGTCCGACACGCTCACGGTGACCATCGGGGCAGGCAAGACCGTTGAAAGAGCGGTCGAACTCAACCCCTACATCAGTGAGATAAAAGGAGTTGAAGTAAAAGGAGGCAAATACGAAAAAAAATACGAAGACCTCAGCTCCTCTCTGGAGGTGATCAAATCAGCGTCCATCGAAAACAATAACTCCAGGAGCATCAAGATGGCCCTCGACCATACGCCAGGCATGAACATCCTGGACGGGGAGGCCCAGATCCGCGGAGGAAGTGGATTCACATTCGGGGTGGGCAGCAAGGTGGCGGTTTTTGTGAATGACCTGCCCATGCTTACCGGTGACGCCGGACGAACCTTGTGGGATCTGATCCCCGTGGAAAATGTCGAACAGATCGAGGTCATCAAAGGCTCCTCCTCGGTTCTTTCCGGGGCGGCCTCTCTCAGCGGAGCCATCTATATCCGCACCGCTTACCCCAAGGCAAAGCCTCTAACCAAAATTAATGCCTACACGGGTTGCTATGCCTCACCCAGGGATAAATCGTACAAGTGGTGGGACGATTACCCCTATATCGCCGGGGTCAACTTCCTGCACTCCCAAATGTTCGGTAACCTGGATGTGGTGGTGGGCGGACAGGTGAATTTTGATCACGGGTATATCGGTGCACCCCGCCCCGGCAAATACGTCATCGACACGGTCAGTGATTTTTCAGACGACCAGATGGCCAGCAGTCAGTACCGTCTGAACTTCAACCTGCGTTACCGGTCGAAAAAGATACAGGGACTGGATTACGGGCTCAACGGAAACATCATTCAAAACAACACCCAGATGACGATGGCCTGGCTGGACGACACCTCCGGTTTTTTCAGGGCATATCCCGGGTCGGTCATCCTGCAGGATATGTTCAGTTTCTTTCTGGATCCATTTTTCAATTACTACACGCAGACGGGCCTGCGTCATTCACTGAAAGCAAGGATATTCCATCTGAACAACGTCATGTCGAACGACCAGTCGACCCGGCAAACGGTGCTCATCGGGGATTATCAGTTTCGCCGCAGATATGATTTCCTGGGAGGATTTGAATTCATCGGGGGTGCCACGGGGCACTACACATCGTCTCACGCGAAAATGTACGGCGGTTCAGGATCACCCGACAACGCCCTGCTCAACCTGTCGGGTTATGTGCAGTTCGAAACGAACATTTTCAGCACTATCAACCTTTCTTTTGGTGCGAGGGTGGAACACTTCAGCCTGAACGACACCGTCGACGATACCAAAGGTGTTCTCCGCGTGGGCGGTACGCTGAAACTCATGCAGGAAACCTATCTGCGGGCCAACCTTGGACAGGGTTACCGCTATCCCACCATCGCCGAACGGTTCATCCGGACCTCCATGGGAGCCATCGCCGTCTTCGAGAATCCCGACCTGAAGCCTGAAACCAGCTGGAACGGAGAGATCGGGTTGCGCCAGGGCCTGAAATTCGGGACCTACTTCGGCTATCTTGATCTGGCCCTCTTCTACCAGGAATACAGTAATACCATCGAATACCTTTTCGGTTTCTGGGATCCCGACTTCACCTTCGCCGTGGCCGGATTCAAATTCCTGAATACGGGAAAATCCAAAATCACCGGCGTTGACATTACCTTCAACGGCATTGCCCAAATCACCGAAAAGATCCAGCTGAATACGGTTTTCGGATACAGTTATATCATGCCAAAAGCCCTGGAGCCTGATCTGGTTTTTGCCCACGACTACAACCCGGGAGGAAATACGGCGTTCAGTTACAACTCCACCAGCGTGGACCCATCACGGAACATCCTGAAGTACCGTTTTCTGCATACCCTCAAATGCGACCTGGAAGTGCACTATGCCAGCTGGACACTGGGATACAGTTTAAAGTACCTGAGCAGGGTGGAAAACCTGGACAAGACCATTGCCGATTTTGAACAGGCCACCATCAATTCAGGAGGAACGTTGCAACCGATCCTCTACATGAACTACTTTAACCACCATAACAATGGAAACGTCATCATGGACTGCCGTCTCAGCCACATGTTCGGTGAGCATCATAAAGTAGCGTTGATTGCGAAGAATTTCCTCAACCGGACGTATTCGCTCCGGCCGCTGAAAGCTGAGGAAATGGGCAGTGTGATCCTGCAGTACTCGCTGAAACTGTGAACCGTGACCCAGGCTGCTTACTGCCCGAGTAATCTTAAACTTTCCAGATCAATCCATTTTAAGAGCTGCTCTTTCTGATCCGAGGATAACCTGGCTTTTTTATGCAGCCGGGCATACCCTTTCAGCGGCATCTCTCCTTTGGTCACTGCATCACCCATCTCCTGAAGGGCGCTGATCTTTTCCCGGTCAGAAAGCAATCCCCATTCCGAAAAATTCAGATCCTCCTTCCCTTCTTTGATATGCGATGCAAGCATCCAGGAAACAGGAGCGATCCGGCTGTACCAGAGGTAGTGCGTATTATTGGAATGACAATCGTAACAGCTGTGGCCGAGTATATCCTTCACTTCCAGTTCTTTATCCACTACCTGCGAAAAAAGATCATTCACCCCCACTTCAGTGCTGATGTTTTTGGGTGACTGAAAAAATTGAATGACCACAAAAGCAATCAGCAGGATCCCAAGAGATATCCATAGTGCTCTTTTCATCATTCCTCTTTTTCTCCCATCAGCTTCCTGGATTCCTCGTCGGTCCAGTTGCAGACCAGCGTGATCTGCTCAGGCGTCAGCTTGCGGTCCGGGTGTTTGGACAGGTATTTTCCCGGGGGCATGTCGCCTTTGGTTATCTCTGAACAGATCTCATCCATCGCACCGACTTTCTTGACCTCAGTAAATTCAATCCAGTTATCGAAATTCAGTTTGGCTTTTGCTTTGATGTTTTTGGATGCCGAGGTATGGCAATCATAACATGAAAGTTGAAGAATCTGAGCGACATTTTCCGGGAAAACGGTTTCCTCACTTCGTATGCTCCCGGCCGATCCATCAGGCGAAGTAAGGGAGACATAAGCGATCAGCAAACCAATGGCGGTGAGCCCTAATAAAATTGATCTTTTCATATAATGGTATTATTGGTTAACATCTGACCAATCCATGGATGCCATCCTCACATAGCTCTTATACCGCCAGCGGGCATTTCTTTCTGCTTCCTTGAACAGGACAACTGCTTCTTCAGGGAAGGCAAGCCTCAGGGACGTATAACGGACCTCTCCGTTCAGGAAATCCTGGAATTTGGACCAGTCGGGTTCCTTGGAATCCAGCTGGAACGGATTTTTACCTTCTTTTTCCAGCAGGGGATTAAAGCGGTACAGTTGCCAGTAGCCGGCTTCCACGGCCCTCTTTTCTTCTTCCTGGGTCTTGTTCATTCCTGCGCGCAGACCGTGATTGATACACGGTGCATAGGCGATGATCAGGGAAGGACCGGGGTATGCCTCCGCTTCGCGGATGGCCCGCAATGTCTGGGACTGGTTTGCCCCCATCGCGATCTGGGCGACGTAGACGTATCCATAGTTCATGGCCATTGCACCCAGGTCTTTCTTCCTGATCTTTTTACCCGAGGCTGCAAATTTGGCTACAGCTGCCACCGGAGTGGATTTGGAAGCCTGTCCGCCTGTGTTGGAATATACCTCCGTATCGAGAACCAGTACATTGATATCATCACCCGATGCCAGCACGTGGTCAAGTCCGCCATAGCCAATGTCGTAAGCCCATCCGTCGCCACCGATGACCCAGACCGATTTTTTGACCAGGTAGTGTTTCAGGTCATACAATTCTTTTGCAACCGGATTGGATTCCTTCTTGAGCAAGGGAAGGATCTGACCGGTGATCTCACGTGATTTCAGTGCATCATCCTTCCATTCGATCCACTGGGCAAAAAGTTCCCTGAGGGGTTCCGGCAAGGTTTTTCCGTTTTCGGACATCAGCCTGGCCATCCGCTCACGGATCTTCCCCAGGGCCGTCACCATCCCGAATCCATACTCAGCATTATCCTCAAACAAAGAGTTGGCCCAAGCCGGTCCAAAGCCCGACACCTTATGGGTGGTGTAGGGCATCGAGGGTGCAGATCCTCCCCAGATGGATGAGCAGCCGGTGGCGTTGGCGACCATCATGCGTTCGCCGTAAAGCTGTGTGATCAGTTTCACGTAGGGCGTTTCGCCACAGCCGGCGCAGGCGCCCGAAAACTCGAACAAAGGTTGCGCAAACTGGCTGTTTTTCACGCTCTTATCTTTTTCAGCAAGATGATCCTTGTAGGAAACGTTTGCTTCCAGGTAGTTCCAGCGGTTGATTTCCCCAAACTGGGTTTCCAGCGGTTTCATCACCAGGGCCGGTTCTTTTGCAGGACAAACCTCGGCGCAATTGGCGCATCCGGTACAGTCGAGCGGCGAAAGCTGAAGCCTGTACTGCAGTCCTTCGTAGGTCTTGGGTATCGCCTTTAACGTGGCCGTACCTTCCGGCAGATTCTTCATCTCTTTCTCATCCAGAAGGAAAGGCCGGATGCAGGCGTGGGGGCACACATAGGAGCACTGATTGCACTGGATGCAATTCTCAGGGATCCATTGCGGGACATTGACAGCCGTTCCCCTTTTTTCATAGGCAGCCGTTCCCGGAGGGAACGTACCGTCTTCCCTGCCAACAAAGGCGCTCACGGGAAGATCGTCGCCCTTCATGGCATTGATCGGATTGGCCACCTCATGGATGAATTCCGGCAAATCTTCCTGCTTTTGCCCACCATCGACCGGCAGCTTTGACCATTCAGCAGGGACCTCGATCTTTGTCACGTCACCTCCCCGTTCGATCGCCGCGAAATTCATGTTCACCACCTCTTCTCCTTTGCTGCTGAACGACTTGATGATGGCTCTTTTCATGTCACTAACCGCATCCTCATAAGGAACTACGCCGGATATCCTGAAGAACGCCGATTGCATGATCGAATTGGTGCGGCCTCCCAGGCCTATCTCTTCAGCAACCTTCGTGGCATTGATGACATAGAACTGGATCTGGTGATCAGCCATATATTTCTTTATGTGATTGGGTAGGTGAGCCTTTGTCTCTTCTTCATCCCATATGCTGTTCAGCAGGAACGTCCCACCTTTTTTAAGCCCCTTCAGCATGTCGTATTTGTCGAGGTAAGCGGGAACGTGACAGGCAACAAAATCAGGGGTATTGACCAGATAGGTGGAGCGTATGGGCTGATCCCCAAAGCGCAGATGGGAGGTCGTAACACCACCGGATTTTCTCGAGTCATAGGCAAAATAGGCCTGGCAGTATTTATTGGTTGTATCTCCAATGATCTTGATGGAGTTTTTGTTGGCAGTCACGGTTCCGTCGGATCCGATGCCATAGAATTTAGCCTCAAAGGTTCCTTTCGGCGCCAGGCTGATTTCAGGAAGAAGGGGCAGCGACAGATGCGTCACATCATCCTTGATGCTGATGGTGAATCCATTCCGGGGATTGGGTTGCTTGAGGTTTTCAAAAACGGAAAGAACGTGCGCCGGCGTTGTGTCCTTTGAGCTCAAACCGTAACGTCCGCCGACGATCAGCGGCCTGTTCTCCTTATCATAAAATATTTCCTTTACATCGAGATAGAGGGGGTCACCCGTTGCCCCGACTTCTTTTGAACGGTCGAGGACGGCAATGCGCTTTACCGTTTTTGGACAAACCTTGAAGAAATACTTTTCCGAGAAAGGCCGGTAGAGGTGGCAGGTGATCAGGCCCACCTTTTCGCCTTTGGCCATTAGGAAATCGACAACTTCCCGGGTCGTTTCAGTCACGGTGGTCATGGCCACGATGATATGTTCCGCATCGGGAGCTCCATAGTAAGTAAAGGGATGGTACTCGCGGCCTGTGAGCTTAAAGATTTCCTGCATATAGGCATCCACGACATCTGCCACCGGTTCATAGAACGGATTGGAAGCTTCCCTGGCCTGGAAGAAGATGTCAGGATTCTGTGCCGTACCACGGGTGACCGGATTTTCCGGATTCAACGAGCGCAGGCGGAATGCTTTAAGTTGTTCCTGATCGACCAGGGGTGCAAGGTGTTCTTTTTCAAGTGCTTCGATTTTCTGTAATTCGTGTGAGGAACGGAATCCGTCGAAAAAATGCAGGAAGGGGATCCGTGTGCGGATGGCCGTCAGATGCGCCACGGCTGCCAGGTCCATGATCTGCTGGATGCTTCCGCTGGCCAGCAGGGCAAAGCCTGACTGGCGGACGGCATACACGTCGCTGTGGTCGCCAAAGATCGAAAGTGCGTGGGTAGCCAGAGTACGGGCACTCACGTGAAAGACTCCGGGAAGGAGCTCTCCCGATATTTTATACATATTGGGTATCATCAGTAAGAGTCCCTGTGACGCAGTAAACGTCGAGGTCAGGGCACCTGCCTGCAACGAACCGTGCATGGCCCCCGCCGCACCACCTTCTGACTGCATCTCCTTGACACGCACTACCTCACCAAAGATATTCGTTCTTCCATGTGCAGCCCATTCGTCAATGTATTCAGCCATCGTTGATGAAGGAGTGATCGGATAAATACAGGCCACTTCACTGAACATGTAGGCAATATGGGATGCTGCCATGTTCCCGTCGCAGGTGATAAATCGCTTTTTATTCGTCATAACTATATGAATTGTTGTTAATGTATAAATGTCTTATTTACAAACGATTTGCAGACATTTTTTGCCGGTGCGAAATTATGAAATTAAAATGAATTGGGTAAATAAAACCATCTCATTTAAAGGAGAGGATCTTTATTTAAAATCATTTTAGATTGGAGCCATCTTCCGGATAAAATAAAAAAAATTGTACTTTTGTCACGCAGGAATCAGCTTTTATGACTTCCTTAATTTCCAAAAAATCAGGATTCTTGACTGAACCAATCCAACACAAACAACACAACCTATGAGTGATCTGAGAACGCATTATATGGGCATCGAGCTTAAAAATCCCATCATTGTGGGGGCCTCGAACCTGGTACTGGACGAGCTGCATCTGAAGCAGATGGAGGAAGCCGGAGCCGCTGCGATCGTCTATAAGTCGCTTTTTGAAGAGCAGGTCCAGCTGGAGAATCTTGCCCTGTCGGAAGCCCTGGATGAATATTCGGAGCGGCATGCCGAAATGACCACCCTTTTCCCGGACATTGAGCACGCGGGCCCGAAGGAATTCCTGATGAATCTGCGCAAGGCCCGTAAAGTGCTTTCGATACCACTGTTTGCAAGCCTGAATGCAGTCTATAAAGAAACCTGGGTGGAATACGCTGAACAGTTGACTGATACAGGCGTGGATGGCCTGGAACTCAACTTTTATTCCGTACCCCTGGACTTCAATAAAAGTGAGGTAGTCATCACGGATGAACAAATCACGATCCTTAAAGAAGTCAAAAAAGCAGTATCCATCCCGGTGGCGGTGAAACTGAGCCCGTTCTATACGAATCCACTGTATGTCATCAAAAAGATGGATGAAGCCGGCGCTGACGGTGTGGTTCTTTTCAACCGGTTGTTCCAGCCCGACATTGACATTGACCTTGAGGAGAACTATTTTCCCTATAACCTCAGTCACCAACAGGACAGCCGGATCGCCCTGCGGTTTGCAGGACTGCTTTACGGAAACGTCAATGCCAGCATTTGCGCCAACACCGGCATCCTCACCGGAGAAGACGTCCTCACAATGCTGCTTGCCGGTGCCGACTGCGTCCAGGTGGTCAGCACGCTGTACAAGAACCAGATCGAATATATCCGCACCATGCTCACAGATATCCAGGAATGGATGCAGGACAAGCACTATCAGAAGCTGGATGATTTTCGCGGCAAACTTTCCAAAAAACGCATCAAAGACCCCTTCGCCTATAAAAGGGCTCAATACATTGACATATTGCTGAGATCAGAGGAGATATTCAAGCGGTACCCCTTGCGTTGAAATGAGAGAGGAGAAAGGAGAGAGGAGAATGGAGAGATCAAGGTTTTTTTAATTTTTTCTCTCTCCTCTCTCCTCTCTCCTCTCTCCTTTCTCCTCTCTCCTCTCTCCTCTCT
>DAOQWY010000034.1 GCA_035342335.1 Bacteroidales bacterium | reverse complement strand
TTCGTTGTCATTCGTTGTCATTCGTTGTCATTCGTTGTCATTCGTTGTCATTCGTCGCCTATTATTACCATAATGACTATCAATGACTATTTAATGACTACTTAATGACTATTTAATGACTATTTAATGACTATTTAATGACTATTTAATGACTATTTAATGACTACTTAATGACTACTTAATGACCACCAATGGCTACCTCATCACAAAAACCCCATCTCCAGCAGTCCTTCCTGGGAGATCATGTCCCTTGACCACGGGGGATCAAACACCACTTCGACCTTCACCCCGGAAACGGAATCCAGTTTCCGGATTCTTTCCGAAACTTCCACCGGCAGGGATTCTGCCACCGGGCAACTGGGAGCTGTCAGGGTCATCTTGATATAAACAGTCCGCTTGTCATCCACCAGAATATCGTACACCAGGCCCAGATCATAGATGTTCACCGGGATCTCCGGATCAAAAACCGTTTTCAGTTCACGGATGATCAGCTGTTCGATCACTGCTTTTTCCTCATTGCTCAGCGGAGTCGGATTCAACTTTCCTGCTTTTTGTCTGAAACGCCAGTGCATATAACTTTATTTGTTTGATCATCGATAACAATCCATTCGCCCTGGTCGGGCTCAGATGCTCTCTGAGTCCTATGCTGTCAATGAACTCCAGGGGTGCCTGAAGGATGTCACAGGTAGGTTGACCATTTAAGACCCTGATCAACAGGCTGATGATCCCCCTGGTGATCACGGCATCGCTGTCTGCGGTAAAATACAACCTGTTGTCCTCCTGGCGGGCATGCAACCATACACGCGACTGGCATCCACTGATCAGATAGTGATCTGTTTTCAACCCGGGATCGATCAGCGGCATCAACTTTCCCATCTCGATCAGGTAATTATACCGGTCGAGCCAGTCATCAAACTGGCTGAACTCACCTACAATCTGTGCTTCTATTTCCTGAATGGTCATACGTGTACTTTCATTGTCAGGATTTACCCCCGGGCAAGCCCAGGGGAATTTATCCCCTGCACCCCTCCCCCGTGCAGGGGTAGGGTACATTACTTGATTCCAACCCATCGTTTCACCGAAACATTTCAATGACTTTGCTTAGGGCTACAGTCAAAGCGTCTATTTCGTCCTTCCTGTTGTAAAATCCGAACGATATCCTTATCGTACCGGGAATGCCGTATATGTCCATCACAGGCTGTGCACAGTGGTGTCCGGTTCTTACGGCAAATCCAAGCTTATCAAGCACCGAGCCTGCATCATACGGATGGATGTTTCCTGCCAGGAAGGAGATGACTCCTGCCCGGTTCGCACTTTCACCAATCACTTTAATTTCAGGGATAGTCTTCAGCCTTTTCAGAGCATAAGCCATCAGGTCGTTCTCATAAGCAACAACCTGTTTGTATCCGATCTGATCGAGGTAGATCAGTGTGGCTTTAAAACCAAGGATGTCAGCAACATTTGGCGTTCCGGCTTCAAATTTATACGGAAGTTCCCCAAAGGAAGATTTTTCGAAGGTCACATTGCTGATCATCTCTCCCCCGCTCTGGTAAGGAGGTAATTTCTCCAGCCACTCCTCTTTTCCGTATAGGATGCCGACGCCCATCGGACCGTACATTTTATGGGCTGAAAAACAATAAAAATCGCAATCCAGGTCGCACACATTCACCTGAAGATGAGGCACTGCCTGGGCACCGTCCATCAGGACAGGAATGTTCTGATCGTGGGCAATCCTGATCATTTCCTTCACCGGGTTGATCGTACCCAACACGTTTGAAACGTGCGTAAGCGCCACCAGCCTGGTCTTCTCATTCAGCAGGTTCCGGTAGGATTCCTGAAGCAGCTCACCCGTTGGATCAAACGGAATCACCCGCAGAATGGCACCTTTTTCCTCACACATCAGTTGCCAGGGAAGGATATTGGCATGGTGCTCCATGGCGCTGATGACGATTTCATCGCCCGGCCCGACAAAAGCCTTCCCAAAACTACTGGCTATCAGGTTGATCGATTCGGTCGTACCTTTTGTGAAGATCACTTCGTGTGCGTGGCGGGCGTGAATGAACTCTTTGACCAGTCCGCGGGTTTCTTCAAAAGAAGCCGTTGCCTGCTGGCTGAGAAAGTGGACCCCGCGGTGAATGTTGCTGTTGATGGTCAGGTAATAATCCGTGATGGCATCGATGACAACCATCGGTTTCTGCGTTGTGGCCGCATTATCAAGATAAACCAGCGGTTTGTTGAAAACACGCTGGCGAAGGATTGGAAAATCAGCTCTTATTTTTTCGACATTGAATTGCAAAACAGCCAGTTTTTAGCAGTGGATCATATTTTACTCATATCGATATCGAAAGAAACGGTATTTTCCCTGGTTCTGCAATTCAGCACGCACTGGTCGCAGATGGACAGTTCACCGCGAAGGCGTTTTTTGACAAGATCATCGATCCTTAAACGAAGCGGTTCGATCGTTATTTTATTGATCACCTCCGCCGCAAAAGCATACATCAATAATAAACGTGCATTGTCGTACGATATGCCTCTTGACCGGATATAAAACAGTGCATCCGGATCAAGCTGACCCACGGTGGCCCCGTGACTGCATTTGACATCGTCAGCATAGATCTCCAGGAAGGGTTTGGTATTGACGGTTGCCTTGTCGGTCAGTAACAGATTCTTATTGCTCTGGTAAGCCGTGGTCTTCTGAGCGTCGCGGTGAACGTGTACATGACCGTTGAACACAGCCCTGGCCTGGTCGTCGATGATGCCCTTGAAGAGTTCATTGCTGGTGCTCCCTGGTTTTAAATGGTTCACCAGGACCTGATTGTCCACGTGTTGGTTTTTATCAACCAGGTAAAGGCCAGCGACGTTCGACTCACAGTTTTCCCCGTCAAGGTCAACATAAATGTCATTGCGGATAAGACCTCCGTTCAGAACAGTTCCGTGGGCCGACAGCCGGCTGTTCTTTTTCTGATGAAACAGGGTTGAATTGATTACGGTTGAGTTGTTGTTGATGTTTTGAAGCTTGTAATGCTCCAGACCGGCCCCATCATTCAGGAAGACATCCGTTACCGTGTTGGTAAAGCTTTTCTGCTGGTTCAGTGAATCATCGCAATGGACAAGGGTCAGCCGGCTGTTACTGCCCAGGATGATCAGGTTGCGGTTTTGAAGGAAAAGATTCCGGGGATGGTCAATCATGTTGACCATCTGGATAGCCTTTGTAACCTGAACGTCATCCGGTACGTAAATAAAGATCCCGTCCTGCGCAAAGGCCGTATTTAAGGCGTCAAGTCCAGTGGTTGCCACGCGGTTGAGGCGGGCATAGCTTTCCTCCACCAGCCGGGGAACGTGTTTCAAGGCCTGCACCAGGCTGCCAATGACGACACCATCGGGTCGCCGGGTCCAGGCGCCGTTTTCGGAGGCATACCAGCCGTTGTACAGGGCCGTCAGAAAGGTGTCAAACTGCGGAATGTCGCAGCGCAGCATACTTGAAGCATCCCTGTTTTCGGCAGGCGGATCAAAATGCTGATCATATTCCTCGGAAAGCGTTTTTTGCAGGTCCGTATTCCGCCAGCGCTCCAGCTGATCACCCGGGAAGCCCCATTCCATGAAATTCCGGAAGGCTTCCTCCCGGATACGGGTCAGTAAGGGAGTGTCATTCCGTGAAATGGCCTTGAAATACCGCTGGAACCGCTCAGCCAGTTGCTCTTTCAATGTGATGGTCGTTACTGTCTGTTCCATTTACAGGATATCCATTAATTTTTCAGCCAGGTGTAGCCTTTTTCCTCCAATTCAAGGGCAAGTTCTTTCCCTCCTGACTTGACGATTTTTCCCTTGTAGAGAACGTGCACGAAATCGGGCACAATATAATCCAGCAACCGCTGATAATGTGTGATCACAACAATGGCATTGTCGCCGGAGCGCAACTTGTTCACGCCGCTGGCGACAACTTTCAGTGCATCGATGTCAAGGCCTGAATCGGTTTCATCCAGGATCGCCAGGGTTGGCTCAAGCATGGCCATCTGAAAGATCTCGTTTTTCTTCTTCTCTCCTCCTGAAAATCCTTCATTCACCGACCGGTTGGTCAGCTTGGAATCAATGCCCACCAGCTTCTTGTTCTCTTCCATTTTGGCGAGAAATTCCTGAGCCGGCATCGGATTAAGCCCCCTGTATTTCCGTTGCTCATTGATGGCAGTCCGGATGAAATTCGTCATGCTCACGCCAGGGATTTCGACCGGGTACTGAAAGCCCAGAAAGATACCTTCCGAGGCCCTTTCCTCAGGAGAAAGTTCCCGCAGATTGCGTCCCTTGTACGTCATCGACCCTGCAGTTACGGTGTAGGCCTCGTTCCCTGCAATTGCCCAGGCAAGTGTGCTTTTGCCCGTACCATTCGGGCCCATGATGGCATGGACCTCCCCGGCCTTTACCTCAAGGTTCAGCCCGTTAATGATCTCCTTTTCATTGATGGATACGCTCAGATCCTTTATAATCAGCATAACTTGACAGATTGAAAAATGGTTGTTCGTATTATCCGACACTCCCTTCTAGACTGATGGAAAGGAGTTTTTGTGCTTCGACGGCAAATTCAAGGGGGAGATGTTTCAGCACTTCTTTTGCATAACCGTTGACGATCAGCCCCACGGCATTTTCGGTGCCGATCCCCCTCTGCTGGCAGTAAAACAACTGATCATCAGAAATTTTTGATGTCGTTGCTTCGTGTTCAACGATCGAAGATTTATTTTCCACATTGATGTAAGGGAAGGTGTGGGCTCCGCATTGGTCGCCCAGCAAAAGTGAGTCGCACTGGCTGTAGTTCCTGGCGTTTTGAGCTCTTTTGATGATCTTGACCAGTCCGCGATAGCTGTTGTTGCTCCTGCCGGCCGAAATTCCCTTGGAAATGATCGTGCTTCGCGTATTTGAACCAATATGGATCATCTTGGTGCCGGTATCTGCCTGTTGATAATGATTGGTGACGGCTACCGAATAGAATTCTCCGGTTGAATGATCTCCCAGCAGGATAACGCTGGGATATTTCCAGGTGATGGCAGATCCGGTTTCAACCTGCGTCCACGATATCCTGGAGTGGCTTCCCTTACACATGCCCCTCTTGGTGACAAAATTGTAGATGCCCCCTTTCCCCTCTTTGTCGCCCGGGTACCAGTTTTGAACGGTGGAGTATTTCACTTCCGCATCTTTCATCGCCACGATCTCCACCACGGCGGCGTGAAGCTGGTTCTCATCGCGCATGGGCGCCGTGCATCCCTCCATGTAGCTTACATAACTCCCTTCATCGGCAATCAGCAGAGTTCGTTCAAACTGACCATACTTGGCGGCATTGATCCTGAAATAGGTGGACAATTCGATGGGGCATCGCACACCTTTGGGTATGTAACAAAAAGAACCATCGCTGAATACCGCGGAATTCAATGCGGCGAAATAATTATCGTTTAAAGGAACGACCGATCCCATATATTGCCTGACCAGATCCGGATGTTTTTGAACCGCTTCACTGAAGGAGCAGAAGATGATACCCAGTTTCTCGAGCGTATCGGAAAAGGTCGTTTTCACTGAGACACTGTCAAAAACGGCATCCACGGCAACGCCGGTCAGCCGCTTCTGCTCTTCCAGCGAGATCCCTAATTTTTCAAAGGTCTTCACCAGTTCCGGATCCACTTCGTCGAGGCTGCTTAATTCAGGCTTTTTCCTGGGTGCAGCATAATAATGAATATCCTGGTAATCAATCCCGGGGTAGTGGAGATGCGCCCAGCGGGGCTCCTTCATCTTGAGCCACTCCCGGTAAGCCGTCAAACGAAAATCCAGCAGAAATTCGGGTTCGCCTTTTTTGGCCGAAATAAAACGAATGGTGTCTTCATTCAATCCCTTTGGTGCCGTTTCCGTTTCAATGTCGGTCACAAAACCGTATTTGTACTCACCCTGGGTGATGTGATCAAGAAAATTATTTTGATCGGTATCCATTCCTGTCTGTTTCGGAATAAAATTCAGTTGACCGGCAAAATTACGAATTATTGCGTCATCTTATTTAAAGCCCACATTATAAAACAACAAGGTCAGGGGAATGTTCAGCGCTTGCAGCTTTTTGACATAGATCGGTACGATCCCGTAATCCCCTATCTTTGTACCGGTTTTGAAAATAATTGATCTTATGTTCGACAACAGAAAGAAACGAACAGAACTATCCGAACTGGGTGAATTTGGTCTGATCGATCATCTGACCCGCAACATCAGACACCGGCAGCCCGCTACGATCAAAGGAGTGGGCGATGATGCGGCTGTACTGGATTACCAGGGCAAAAAGATCCTGGTCTCTACGGATCTGCTTCTTGAGGGAGTCCATTTTGATCTGACCTTCACCCCATTGAAACATCTGGGATATAAGGCAGCCATCGTCAATTTTTCGGATATCGCGGCCATGAATTCCCTGCCCGCTCATCTGACCGTCAGCATAGCCGTTTCGAACCGGTTTTCGCTGGAGGCCATTGAGGAAATCTACTCCGGCATTCAACTGGCGTGTGACCGTTATCAGGTTGACCTCATCGGAGGGGATACCTCCTCAAGCGTGACAGGCCTGATGATGTCGCTCACGGTCCTGGGTGAGGCAGAGGAGAGCGACATTACCTACAGGGATACGGCCAGGGAAAATGACCTGATCTGTGTGAGCGGTGACCTGGGGGCTGCATACATGGGGCTTTTATTGCTCGAAAGGGAGAAGAAGGTCTTTAACGCCGATCCTTCCATCCAGCCTGATCTCGGGGGTAACGATTATATTCTTCAGCGGCAGCTGAAGCCCGAGGCCAGAGTGGACATCGTCAGGAAACTCAAGGCATTGAAGGTAAAACCCACCGCAATGATCGATATTTCGGACGGGCTTGCCTCCGAGGTTTTGCATATCTGTACGGATTCAGAAACCGGCTGCGCGATCTATGAGGAAAAGATTCCCGTTGATCCTGCAACGCTTGCGATGGCACAGGAAATGGGCATTGATCCCACCATCTGCGCCCTGAACGGCGGGGAAGATTATGAACTGCTCTTTACCATTGACATACACGACTACGACACATTAAAGGATGATCAGGAAATCACGGTGATCGGTCATATGACCCATCAGGCCAGCGGTATGAATCTCATAACCCGGTCAGGGACCCAGGTGCCGCTGAGGGCTCAGGGATGGGATGCGTTCAAAGAGAGGAGAGAGGAGAGAGGAGAGAGGAGAGAGGAGAAAGGAGAGAGGAGAGAGGAGGGAGGAGAGAGGAGGGAGGAGAGAGGAGAAAGGAGAGAGGAGAAATGAGGAAGGGGATGGACCATCTGGAGCCGCTGATCCGGACAATGCCGGAAAGACCCGGGATCTATCAATATCTTGACAAAGACGGTAAAATTATTTATATTGGAAAAGCAAAAAATCTCAAAAAACGCGTATCCTCCTATTTCAACAAAGACACCTCCCTCAGCGGAAAGGTAAGGGTGCTGGTCAGCAACATTGCCGACATACAACACATGGTAGTGGATACAGAGCTGGATGCCATCCTGCTGGAGAACAACCTGATCAAGAAATACCAGCCCCGGTACAATGTTCAATGGAAGGATGATAAAACATTCCCGTGGATCTGTGTCAAAAATGAACCCTTTCCGAGGGTATTCCCGACACGTACCGTGGTGCACGACGGATCCCGTTATTTCGGGCCCTATGGCTCCGTCAGGATGATGAAGACATTGCTGGAACTTATCCGTGTGCTCTATCCCCTGCGCAATTGTTCGCTCCATCTGTCACCGGCGAATATCAGGCGCAAAAAATTCAAGGTATGTCTCGAATACCACATCGGCAATTGCAAGGGTCCCTGTGAAGGATTGCAGTCTGATGAGGACTATAGGGCATCGGTCGCATCCATCCAGGAGATCATCAAAGGGAACATTCATACGGTGATTGAACAGCTGCAGGGTTTGATGAAGGATTACGCTGCCGGTCTTGAATTTGAGAAGGCGCAGATGGTCAAGGAGAAGCTCATCCTGCTGGAACGCTATCAGAGTAAGTCATTGGTCGTCAATCCGAATATTCACCATGCGGATGTGTTTTCGATCGTATCCGATGAACGTTACGGGTATGTAAATTACCTCAAGGTAGTGAACGGTGCCATTGTCCAGGCCCACACCATCGAGATACGGAAAAAAATGGACGAGCCGGATGAGGAATTGCTTGAACTGGCCATCGCTGATTTCCGGCAGCGTTTCAGCAGCGATGCACCCGAAATGATCATTCCGGTTGCCCTGGATCTGGCGTACCCGGATGTCATCCTGACGGTTCCCCGGAGGGGTGATAAAAAAAAGCTGCTTGATTTATCTGAGCGAAATGCCAGGTATCTACAGGCAGAGAAAGAAAAACAGCGTGAACTGGTGGATCCTGAGCGTCATTCGAACCGGATCCTGACCACCCTGATGAAGGACCTGCGCCTGAAAGAAATGCCCGTGCGCATTGAATGTTTTGACAATTCGAATATCCAGGGGAAATATCCGGTTGCAGCCATGGTGGTTTTCAGAAATGGAAAACCGGATAAAAAAGAGTACAGGCATTTCAACATAAAAGAGGTTGAAGGACCTGATGATTATGCTACGATGAAAGAGATCATATCCCGGCGTTACAGCAGGGTACTGGAAGAAAAAGGTGACTTGCCCCAGCTGATCATCATTGACGGAGGTAAAGGACAGGTCCACGCCGCCTCGTCGAGCCTGGAAGAGCTTGGGATCAGGAACAAAATTGCAATCATCGGCATTGCCAAAAAGCTGGAGGAGATCTATTATCCCGGGGATCCCCTCCCCCTTTACCTGGATAAGAAGTCGGAGAGCCTGAAGTTGATCCAGCAGTTGAGAAATGAAGCGCACCGGTTTGGCATCACCCATCACCGCAAGCGCAGGGAAAAGGGCACCATTAAGACTGAACTTACCTCCATTCCCGGAATTGGGAAAACCTATGCACAAAAACTGCTCAGAACCTTCAAGTCCGTGCGGGGTATCCGTAAGGCTTCCCTGGAAGAAATCCAGCAAGTCATCGGAAGACAGAAAGGCATTGCACTTTACGCGCATCTCAGAAATGAAGACGCCTGACCCATTCAATGCAACGGGTCAGGCGCCTTAAAAGTTGAGGATGATTGTTTATCCCTGGAGCGTAAACTTGATGGGCATCGTGAACTGGACCCTGACGGGCTTCCCGCGCTGTTTTCCGGGATTCCACCTGGGCATTTTCTGGATCACGCGGATGGCTTCTTCATCACAACCTCCCCCAATACCTCTCAGCACCCGTACAGCGCTCACTGATCCGGATGGCTCAACGACGAATGTCATATAAACCGTGCCCTGGATGCCACTTTCCCTGGCCATCTGCGGATATTCGATATTTTCCTGCAGGAACCGGATGCGGGCTTCCTCACCTCCGGGAAAGGAAGGAGATTCTTCAACAACAGTAAAGATCTCAGCCTCTTCGATTTCTTCTTCATCTGCCTCAACAGCTGAAGGCGGTGGCGCCACATATTCTTCCATCTGTGTGTTCTCATCCGATTCAGCATCGATCATGATGTCATCCTCAATGGTGACGTCATCATCAACGATTTCAAGGATGGTTGTCTGAGGCGGGGGGGTGGGAGCCGGTGGTTTGGCCATTTCCTGTTCGGTTTGAATGATCACCTCTTCGATGACTTCAATGTTATCCCTTGCACCCAGTTCCAATTTTGCACGTTCGTATTGCTTCCATTCAAATGCAAGCAGAACGATGGCCAAAACAACGATTAAACCAATCTGTGTGAAGAGCGTCCGTTTACTTTCAAGGTCGGATTTTTCAGTTTTACGTGGATCCATGGTGTTTCGTTTTAATCGTTTTTTGAATTCAACCTGCCAAGATAGGTCTTTTACAGGAAATTTACAAATTATTTTATGAATAAAAATGCATCAAATAGTATGCCTGAATGAATCAGTTCAAGCGTCAACTACAGGCCATTCATCAGGCACCGATGACCTGCCTGTACCCTTCCGCATTCAGCAGTTCGTCCAGTTCAGAAACGTCACTGATCCTTATTTTTACGATCCAGCCATCACCGTAAGGATCCTTATTGACCAGTTCCGGTTGATCTGCAAGGGATTCATTGAATTCGACAATTTCGCCCGATACCGGCATAAAGATATCCGATACGGTTTTGACGGCCTCAATGGTACCGAACGTTTCCCCCTTTGACAATGATTCGCCGACTGTTTCCACTTCAAGGAATACAACGTCACCGAGCTCACTCTGGGCGAAATCAGTGACACCGATGTATCCAAATTCATTTTCTACTCTCAACCATTCATGGTCTTCAGTAAATAGCAGATTATCAGGTACTTTCATATAAATTCAAAAATTTAGAAGTTAGAATGTCAAAATTAGGAAAATTGTTGGTTGATGAGGTGATGAGGGGGGAATATTTTTTTTTAGGCACAAAGGCACAGAGGCACAGAGGCACAAAGGCACAGAGGCACAAAGGCACAGAGGCACAGAGGCACAGAGGCACAAAGGCACAAAGGCACAAAGGCACAGAGGCACAAAGTTTTATTGTGCGAGGGTGAAGCGCAGGCTGATGCCGCCACGGGTGGTGGAGTTCCTGAACTGATTCGATGTATAGGGATTATTGATGGTCATATCGAAATAAAAGCGAATCGCCAGTTGCTGGTTGATATTGTAATCAGCTGATGTGTTGATGGAAAAAATCTTCTGTCCGGTCGATATCAGGTTATATACTTCATCGATCCTCCTCAGGATGGTCTTATTCGACTTGAGTGAAAAATCCACCTTGAGATTGAGGTCGCTCTTGAGGCGGGTCTTTTTGCCTCCTCCGCCAAGGGAGGAGATCATAAATTCAACGTCCATGATCCGGTAGCCCAGTCCGACAATGAATTCATTGCTGGTCACCTCGGTGAGCTGATTATTGACAAAGCTGAGTGACAGATTCCTGGATTTACGCATTTCGACACGGGTCAGCAGATTGTTCATCCACGTCAGATCAAGGGTGATCAAGGGTGAAAACTGTTCGTTGATCGAAATTTGCTCAATCCGGTATTCGGATATGTAATTTCCGGAGGCGTCGAGCGCTGAAGGGTGCCCCGGATGTTCACCGTTCTCACGATAGTCAAGGTTGGTTACAAAGGTGGTGATGCTGTAAACGGACCTGTACGTATGGCTTATACTGGCATTTCTGAATACACTTTTAAGCGCATCGATACGGTTCAGTCCATTGTAGGTCAGTCTCCAGTTCGGATAAGGGAATGCAGGAAAGGCATCCAAAAAGACACGATCGACAGGTATGTCGGCATAAGCTGCCAGGAAAGCCGGTGTCAGGACTGCCTGGGAAGAAGGTCCATAACCCTGCGGGAATCCGGTTGAATCAACAACATTACCGTTCCAGTTGGGATTTTCCCTGGCCAGGCGGAAGGCGACCTCATCCCTGTTATCGAGAAAATTCTCAAAAACAGGGGATACATTGTTCTTCTCATCCTTAACGAAGGCAGTCTTCAGCATCCAGTACGTCATGCTGAAACTCCCCCGGTCGACCTGCGCAAAAGAATTAAAAATCCCAAACGTATCTGCTTTGAAATATTCCTCGTGAGAAAATGTCTCCCTCCAGTCACCCGTGACTTCAAACCTGAAATCGCGGAATGGTTCCATATTGACGCGGTAGGTCAGGTCGGTGGATTTCTTGGTCATGTAAGGAAGGTTCAACAACGGGCTGCTGGTAATCCATTGTTCTGACACGGCTGTTGCCCGTATGTCTTTCTGGCCGCCAAAGACGAACCCAAATCCGGGTGCCATTTTCTGGACATTGACCCCGAGCAGGTTGGGTTCAGGTATGAATCCCGGGAACGTGGTGCCATTATCCAGCCCATATGTCAGGTTCACATCCCTTACGCTCATCAGCAATCTTAAAAAACCTTCCCCGATCACCTTAAAATAGTTGACATGCGGTTTGGTCTTGGTGGTGTCGGATGTGTCTTCCTGCTGTTTATCCTTATTTTCCTGCGCGGAGGGTTTTTTTTGCTGCCGTTGCGGTTGCTGTGACGATTGATTGATTTTCTTGAGGAACCCGACCTTGTTGTAAAGGGTGGTCAGTCGTATGGAAGGGTTCAGCTGAAAGTCGGAGGAGTTGGCTATTGAATTTCCGAGCGTTGACTGCACCGACTTTGCCGAGGCAGTCCAACGGTACGTTCCGCTGTAGCGAAGCATCAGCGTAATCCAGTCCAAAAGAGGCAATTTGCCAATGGGTACATTGTAATTCACGTTGTAAAGATGCGTGAATACGTTGGTGGAACCCAATTTCCCGATTTCATCCCAGATCTGCTCCTTGTAGCCGGGCCAGGCAGGAGACTCCTTGTCAATGCGTCCAGGAGGCTCGTAGATGAACGCGTTGGTGGTTGACGAGTAGTCGAACCTCAGTGACCGGGTGAGGTCCCATTTCAAGTCCAACGACCGGATCCAGTCCCAATCCTTCAGATACGTTGGCTCGATAATGATGAGTGCAGTGCTCTTGTTACGGAGTTTACGCTCACTGTACTGGCGGTCCATCTCTGTGCGGAAGCTGAACAGCCTGGGCGTCAGGTAGAAATTGAAGTCCCGTATAAGGGCCAGGTATTTGGATTTGATTTTCGAGAAGGGAGAAATGTTCTTCGGTTCAATGGAATAGGTGTACCCAAATCCTCCCCTGTGACGTTTCAGCTGGTCATAATCAATATCCGGGCTCCGGTTGTAAATTTCCTGAAAAGAATAGGTGAAGTTAAAATTTTCAATATCCCAGATATTGACCCTGTTCCTGAGTCCGACCCTTTCTTTTCTGACGTTGACAAAATTGAGGTTTTTCCGTTTGGTGAATGTCTGAGAGCGAACCTTCAGGGAGTCCTTCTCAGCGTTGTTCATATTTTTGATTTCTTCTTTGTAGAGGATATCCGGGTCGAGCGGATTGTACTGGGGATTGGATGTTACCTGTGAATAGTCGAAGTGCATGGGGATCCGCATTCCGACCTTTTCAGGGATGAATTTTCCGAGGTCAATGTTTGTGGCGACATCCAGCTGGCTTGTGGTTTCTTTTTTCCGCTGGTTCACTTTTTTCTCAATGCTTCCGAATCCAGGGGTACTGTGCAAGCCACTGACCATGATGTTCCCAAGATCAGCCAGGTTGGCGCTCAGTCGTCCGGTGGCAGCCCACCCGGCCTTATCATCAAAATCCGTCAGGCGAAGTTCGTTGATCCAGATCTCCGCGCACTTGGGCAATCCGTCATCGTCGTCGGTCAAGCTCGTCTTTTTGGGATTTCGGATGCCAATCATCATAGCCTTCACATCACTGATGCTGGGCGTACCCAGGACGGTAATTTTTCTTTCGCCGTCCCAGGTAACAAAAGCCTGCGCCGTCGAAATCAGCTGACCGTTTTCGATGGCGTCATTCCGCTGGATTTTGGCATCGACCAGTTTTTCCAATTCGAGGTTAAGACGGTTCTCCTCAGGCCAGATCAGATCAGGGTTGGTCGTAAACCAAGGTGTAAGTTTCAACGGGATCTCGTATTCATAATAATTTTCCGTAAAGTCGGCGCCCAGCCGGATGAAGAGGGTCAGATCCCCGTCTATCATGGTTTGATTGGGATCTGAATCCTCGGCATGGATGAACATTTGCAACCGCTTGTACTGCCTGATGTCAAAGGCCGTTGTCTTATAGGCCGCTTTGGCATCCCCATCGATGAGATTGCAGACATCCAGTACCATGGCCTGCTCATTCAACTGCTGAAGATTGGTTGTTGCCAGGTTTATTTCCCTTTCTATTCCGGGAGGAATCACGTACGGGATGGGATCCCTGTCGCCATTTTCTTCGTAACTGACCGTTGAAATATCAAAAGAGGTCTGATTTTGAATGTCATCCGGAATGTATTCTCCCGGGAAAAGGAGATTGTATTTATACCTGCGCCATTCACCTCTGACCAGTTCAAGCGTTGCAAAACGCAAAACAACATCCTCATCAAAGCCATCCAGCAGCATGCGCATGAAGCGGATGGACTGGAAATCCTGGATGTTGCCGATCACGCGTTCAGGGCTTGTCACGGGGATCTTGAACTGATACCAGGTAATCTCCCCTGTTTTTCCATTTTCCAGCTTGATGTTAGTCACATGGCGACGGTCGGTAATATAATTCTTACCGATCTCAAACGAGCCTGAATCAATATCAACAACATATTCGTAATACCTTTCGGTTTCATTCAGTGTATTGTCGTTGTTAATGTCTTCCACATTGGGCAGCTGTGTGGCGGATGTCGGGTAGGCCTCCAGGTTCTGATCATCGCTGGGTGAGTTTCCATCCGGGTGGCTGAAGTTCTTGTACCTTTCAAGGATGCTTGCATAGAGGGGATCGTCGTCGAAATCAGCTCCCCTGAAATAATGATAGTTATCTGCAGAAGGATCGTCGTAGGCGTTTCGGTAGGCTGGAACATTCGTTGATCCGAAGCGGTTCAGGATCCTGTTGAGGTAACTGTCTTCAAAGAAAAACCGTTCATCCTCTGTCGGAAGGCCATCATATCCGACATCCTGATAAGGCCGGGAGGCGATGTTGTTATCGAATGAATTGACCAGGGCCTGCAGGCGGGGAACCCTGCCCCAGACGGTCGTATCAACATTCACGACTTCCTCATCGACAGGCAGTCCATTCTCGTAACTTTTCCTGGAGTCCTTCAGCAGATCCTCCGAAATATCCCCCAGGTGAAAGACCAGTTTACCTCCTTTACCGCTGTTGGTAGAACCTTCCGCGAATGGATCCATCATCCAGAATTCGATGTATTCAACATTGGTGGACTCGAAGTCGGTTGTTTCAATCTTTCGCATGATGCCTGCCCATCGGGAGGCAGGGTCATTCAGCAATCCATTTTCATTGATCCCGGCAGAGAAACCGGTAGGTTCCACGTCGTAGTTATAAGGGCCCCGTTGGGAAGGATAATAGGCCAGGTTGAAAACGGCCAGGTTCACGGGCTGGTTGTTGGGAGGATCGACGTTGGGAAAAACCTCACGCTCAGGCACATACCTTACATAATGGTTCGACAGTTCGTCTTTGGTTATGTTGGGTGGTTTCAATGTACCGGACTCCTGGTAAAAAAGCGGATCAATAATGTACCAGGCCAGTTTTGACCTGTTAAATCCATACTGGAGATTATTGTTCAGGATGCCTTCGGGGAAGTTGACCGGATCCTGCGGTGTGCTTGCCAAAAACCACGTAATGTAATTTTTCATGTCGATGGTTGACTTGGCGCCTTCAAAATCGTCG
Source organism: Bacteroidales bacterium (assembly GCA_035342335.1). Classification (NCBI taxonomy): domain Bacteria; kingdom Pseudomonadati; phylum Bacteroidota; class Bacteroidia; order Bacteroidales; species Bacteroidales bacterium. The sequence continues at coordinate 15,418 of DAOQWY010000034.1, read as the reverse complement.
ATATAGGAAGTACCCGATTCTCCGATGGCTCTGGAATGTCCGGGCAGGAATTGTGCAAACTCACCTTCAAACGCAACGCGGGAAGGTGCTTTTGTCGAGAACAGGGGCAACTTGTCGACCAGTGCGGTCAGTAATGGCCATTCCGTTTCGTAATTCATATCCAGTCCCCAGAGGGTATTGGAAATGGGATCATCGCCATAATTGGTCTTTTGTGTGAGGGGACGTTCACGAAGGTTCAGGATCGTCCCTCCCAGGTTGAGGTTTTCGTTGACAAGATAATCCACGTGGGCTCCTACCAGCCGCTGCGTCTGAATGTTGAACATTTTATTGGATTCCATCGAGATGTTGATCGGGGTTCCGGAGTTCAGGATACCCTCGTTGATGATCCTGACGCGGCCCAGGGTGTAATCCACCGTATAGTCAACATTTTCAGTCAGGGGGATCCCGCCGGCGGTGACCGTAACGGATCCCTGGGGCACATTCAGGGCATTCAGTGAAATTTCAGAACCGGATGAGGATTTGTAGACACCATCCAGGCTGAATTTGTTCTTTTCGGGATATTGCTGTGCATTGTACTTTGTCAAACGATACAGCGAGTCGTAGGCGTACTTATCCGCCAGTTCGGTCTGGTCACCGAATTGCCGTCGGAGATAACTTCCGAAAGGTTCCAGTACCGTAAAGTAGATCCGGCCGTTGGATGACTGGATCGTACCCCCCTGGGTGGCAGCGTAATCAATGAAGTCAAACATACCGTCGTTGGGCGGATTGCTTTTAGGATCAAGATTATCCAGGTTCAGGACCTGAATGAGGGGAACACCCTTGATATTTTCAGGACCTTCCGTCAGGTAACCGGTTGGCACACTGCTCTCATTTCCTGAATAAAGGATATTTAAAACGAAATCTTCCGTATTGACCTGGTAAGCCCCGATCGCGTATACGTTCTTCATCATCAGGTCCCACATGGGATGTTTTGTATTGACTGCCGTACTTTTCAACATTTTCACCATCAGGCAGCCGGGAGGGCTGATTCCCTGGTCGGAGAATTCCCCGACCTGATAGACGACGCTGTCAAGTCCGATGACGGTATACTGGAACGCAACAGCCAGCACCTGATCAGGATTGATCGTGGTATTGAGGGAGATGAATCCCAGCTTGCCGTTGAAATTATACTCGTTGGATTTGAGCTTACGGGCGCTTTCTACCTTTTCATAATCAATGCCGGATACGAATCCGGCCGGGTGCAGGTTCAGGTAGTCGCTGACAACATTGATATTCCTCACAGAATTGGAATCCAGCATCGAAAGGAGATTGTTGGAGGCATTGGACGGATAGCCTCCGGGAATGTTGCCCGGCACCACCGAGCTGTTGAAAGGGGTCGTCTCCCCGAGGTCTGAAAATGCAACAATGTTCCTGTTCTCCTCAACAGCTGCGCCGACATTGGTGACCCAGACCTCCAGCTTGGTGATATTGATACTGGAAGTGATCACCGGGAGGCTGGCCAGCCCTTCTTCATAATGATCACGGAAATACTCTGCAAGGAAGAAATGCCTGTTCTCTTCGTACTCATCTGCAGTGACGTTGTAGGGTGTGGTCTGTGCACCCCCTTCGACCGTCACGCTGGTCATCTCGCTTTTTTGCTCCGAATAGACTGCAGTTACCGTAGCACGTCCAAACCTCAGCTGCGTCTTCAGTCCAAAAAGGCTCTGGCTGCCCGTGATCAGGGTGCTGTTCAGGGGCAGGGTGACATCTCCGGCTTCGATCAGCTGAAGGATCTCATCTTCTTTCCCTTCATAACGAAGCTTGAGTTTATTCTCAAAATCAAAGGAAGCCTCTGTATTATAGTTTGTATTGAACTCGATTTTGTCACCGATCTTCGCAACGACATTCAGCTGGATCTTTTCGTCAAAATCGAAGTTGGTCGTACGACGCTGCCTGACGCTGAGTGCAGGATCTTCACGCCGGTTCGACAGGACCCCGAAAATAAGCTCGGCTGAACCCTGAGGCCGGATATCAATGGTATTGCTCCCGAAGATACGGTCGAACACCTCCCCTCCCAGGTGGATCTGCGGGATCAGGCCCGACCGCCGGGTGGATTGGGTGGCCATGGACCGTTCATTCCAGTAGCTTTCCAGCGACTGCCGCAAATCAAATTCCCGGTATTCCTGTGCGCTCATCGGTACGGGTGTCCGGTAATTCAAGGTGCCGATCTTACGCTGGATGAGGTACTGGTTGTTATCGTAATCGTATTCAACATTGGTGGTGATGGAGGAGGGTGGCTTCAGGTAAAGCGGATTTTCATAGTCGGGTTCGATTCCGGGATAACCTGTCTGATCCTGAAAGGGATAAGGCAAGCCGGCACCGGTTGTGTCGTCGGACGGGATGCTGTCGGGTCGCAACAGATACGGGGAGGAGGGCCATAGCCGTACCCCACCGGCTGATAGAACAGATGAACCAAGCAACAGAATACCCAGGGAGATGATATATTTCACGTATCTATCGAGCCGCACGAAAACACGAAATCATTTAATCATAAACTGAAAAACTGATCTTACAACAATTTGAGGGCCTGCCGGATCAATTCTTCGACCGACAGGCTTCCAGGCTTACCAAGATTGAGTTGCGGGTCTTGTAAAATTTTATCCAATGTCTTGTCAGCCAATTTTTTATTAAAACCCAACATGGTTAAACCTGATAACGCAGCATCCCTGTTGGTATTGTATCGGAAATCCATTATTTCTCTGGATGGCTCACCTCTGGAAAGCTTATCTTTCAGGTCGAGCACGATCCGCTGGGCGGTTTTGGATCCAATTCCCTTAATGGACTGCAGAAGTGCAACACGATTACCCACAATGGCATCGGTCAGTTCAGCGGTTGTCAGGGAGGAAAGGATGAGCCGGGCCGTATTGGCACCGATCCCTGAAACGGTGATTAGTTCCCTGAACAGACGGCGTTCTTCCGGATCGTGGAAACCAAACAGCAGCAGGGCATCTTCGCGCACCACAAGGTGCGTGTACAGCCGGCACTGCGTCTCCTCCTTAATGCTGGAATAGGTCTGAAGTGAAATGTTCAGGAAATAACCTATTCCGTTGCTTTCCAGCACAGCGTGCGCCGGAGAGGTTTCCACTAATTTACCTTCAATATAGGCATACATAGCTTCAGGTTCAAGACTTTGGCGAAAACAGGGTGCAAAAATACAATTTTTCATTAAAATCAAAACAGGAAGCAATCGGCACCCTGCCTTTCCTTTCGCGTCAATTCCTCGATAAAAAATAATAGGGACTGTTCAGGTTCAATGGAATTGTTTCGTAGTTTTGTGTTAATTTATTAACAATAAAATTTCAATTTATGGATCCGAAAATTCGCAAAGATGCTCTGTCATATCATATGCTTGGAAGGCCGGGAAAGCTGGAGGTGATACCGACAAAACCCTACTCGACCCAGCGTGATCTGTCGTTGGCGTACACCCCCGGTGTAGCTGAACCCTGTTTGGAGATACAGAAAAATCCGGATGACATCTATAAATATACGGCCAAAGGCAACCTGGTGGCCGTTATTTCGAACGGGACCGCTGTGCTGGGACTTGGGGATATCGGGGCCGATGCAGGCAAACCGGTCATGGAAGGGAAAGGGCTCCTTTTCAAGGTATTCGCTGACATCGATGTTTTTGACATCGAGATCGACACGAAAGACATTGACAAGTTTGTGGAAACAGTGATCCTGATTGCTCCGACCTTTGGCGGCATCAACCTGGAAGACGTAAAAGCACCGGAATGTTTCGAGATCGAGGACCGTATCAAGGAAGCACTTGACATACCTGTGATGCACGATGACCAGCATGGCACGGCCATCATCACCTCTGCCGGGCTGTTGAATGCCATTGAGATCACAGGCAGGAATATTGCCGATGTGAAAATCGTCATCAACGGTGCGGGGGCTGCCGCCATTTCCTGTACACGTCTTTATATCAAACTGGGGATCAGAAGAGAGAACATCGTCATGTTCGACAGCAAGGGTGTTCTGCACAAGGACCGCAAGGACCTGAACAAGATCAAACAGCAATTCACCACTGACCGGAACATTCATTCACTTGAAGAGGCGCTGGTCGGAGCGGACATGTTCCTGGGATTATCCGTTGCCGGGGTTCTTAAGAAAGAGTACCTTCAAAAGATGGCCCCCCATCCGATCGTTTTTGCCCTGGCCAATCCGGTACCGGAGATCCTGTATGACGAAGCCTGTTCAACGCGGGATGATATCATCATGGCCACAGGCCGTTCCGATTACCCGAACCAGGTGAACAATGTGCTGGGATTCCCCTTCATTTTCAGGGGAGCCATGGATGTCAGGGCCACCAAGATCAACGACGAGATGAAACTGGCTGCTGCAAGGGCGCTTGCCGAGCTGGCCAAAGAGCCCGTCCCCGAGGAGGTGAACCTTGCCTACCATGCCCACAATCTGAGCTTTGGAAAGGATTATATCATACCCAAGGCGCTGGATCCGCGGCTGATCATGCGCGTCGCACCCGCTGTTGCAAGAGCGGCCATGGAAAGCGGAGTTGCTCGTCAGCCGGTCACCGATTGGGATGCCTATCTTGATGAACTGGGCAAACGGCTGGGGTTTGCCAATCCCGTGATAAGGCATATCAAGGGCAAAGCAAAAAAAGACCCCAAACGGGTGGTTTTCGCCGAAGCGGAGAACTATAAGCTCCTGAAAGCAGCTGAGATCGTGGTATCTGAAGAACTGGCCCATCCGATCCTTCTGGGTGACCGCCAGGTCATTGAAAAAATCATCGAAGAGAATGCCCTGGAGCTTCCCGATGTGGAGATCATCAATCCCAAGGCCCCGGAGGAAAAAGAACGCCTGGAGATGTTTGCGGAAAATTATTTCCGGAAGATGCAGCGCAGGGGCGTAACCCTGAGCGTTGCCCGGGAGATCATGCATCACCGCAATTATTTCGCTCCCATGCTGGTCGAACACGGCTACGCCGACGCCATGATCTCGGGCCTGACCCGCAACTACCCCGACACCCTGAACCCTGTACTCGACATCATCGGGAAAAAACAGGGAGCCGACCTGGTTTCGGGAATGTATATCATCAATGCCAAAGAACAACCCTACTTCTTCGCAGATTGTACGGTGAATAAAAATCCGACCAAGGAGCAGCTGATCGAGATCACGCTGCAGACGGTCTATGCTGTGCAGCAATTCAACATAACACCAAGAGTAGCTTTTGTTTCGTATTCCAATTTCGGTTCCAACACCGGAAGGGTCCCGACCATGCAGCGGGAAGCGATTGAAATCCTCCACAGGGATTACCCCGATCTGATCGTGGATGGTGAAATGCAGGCCAATTATGCATTGAACAACGAAATCCTGAAGGAGGACTTCCCATTTTCAAAGCTGGTCAGCGGACCTGCCAACATACTCATCTTCCCGTACCTGACTGCCGGGAACATTGCCTATAAACTGATGCAGGAAATCGGGAAATTTGAAGTGATCGGGCCCATCCTGAACGGGCTCAGAAAGTCGGTCCATATTCTGCAAATGGGGACGTCGGTATCGGAGATTGTCAATATGGTGACCGTTGCCGTTGTTGATGCACAATGTGTCGAACGCACCGAAAAAGGTCAGAAAAACTGCCAATGATCACATGAATTTACCTATATTTGTTCATTCATTGGATCACGCGGGTTTTTGCCCTGAATAGCCGTATTTTCAAACCTTAATCTCTTTCTTTATGGATAAAATCAGCATCATCGGTGCCGGTAATGTAGGTGCCACGGTTGCAAATGTAATTGCGCACAAGGATCTCGCCAGGGAGGTGGTCATGGTGGATATAAAAAAGGGAATGGCGGAAGGGAAAGCCCTGGATATCTGGCAGACATCTTCCATCAGTAACTTTAATACACGTGTGGTAGGAGTGACCAATGATTACATCCGGACGAAAGGTTCCGGGGTGGTGGTCATCACATCAGGTCTTCCGCGGAAGACAGGAATGTCGCGCGATGAGCTCATCAAGACCAATGCGGTCATTGTCAAGGAAGTGACGGAAAAAGCCGTTAAATACTCACCGGAGGCGATCATCATCGTGGTTTCGAATCCCCTGGATGTGATGACCTATTGCGCCTACCTTGCAGCCAACAAGCCTCCACAGAGGGTGTTCGGAATGGCCGGCATTCTTGACACAGGCCGTTACAGGGCATTCGTCGCAGAAGCACTGAATGTTTCACCAAGAGATATCCTGTCCCTATCGCTGGGTGGCCACGGTGACCATATGGTACCCCTGCCGCGGTATACTTCCGTGAACGGGATTCCAATACAGCAGTTGCTCGACAGGGACTCCATCGACAGGATCGTTGAAAGGACAAGAAAGGGCGGCGGCGAGGTTGTGGAACTTCTCGGCACCTCTGCCTGGTATGCCCCCGGCGCTGCCGCAGCCCAGATGGTGGAGGCCATCGTGGACGACCAAAAGAGGATATTCCCCTGCTGTGCCTACCTCCAGGGTGAATACGGATTGAAAGATATTTATATGGGCGTTCCCGTTATGCTGGGGAAATATGGCGTGGATCGCATCATTGAAATCGAACTGAACAAGGAGGAGAAAGCACTGCTTGCTGAATCCGCCCAGTCGGTGAAGCAGGTAATGAATTTTCTGGACGAGATGAAACTTTTCGAGGAAGTCCAATAGCAGGCATTCCGGAATACGTTTTCGCCCATCAGCCAATCACTCAGCCCTCCTGCAACGGATTACCCTGCAGGTTCATTGAATGTTCCCAAAGCTTGATCCTATGAATCAGGATGCAGATAAGAAATACAGAGAGCTTTTGCAAAAAGCTCAGTCCTGCTGTGCCCGGGATGAAAAATGCCGCCAACAGGTGAAACAGAAGCTATTGTTCTGGGGTGCAACCGCATCTCAGTCAGAAGACATCCTGCAACAATTGATGAATGAGAATTTCATTGATGAAGACCGGTTTGCAAGGGAGTTTGCCCTGGGTAAGTTCCGGATCAATAAATGGGGGAAGATCAAAATCGCCCTGGAGATGATGCGGCTTCATATCCCTGAAGGGTCCATTAAGGGGGGACTGGAAGCGATCGACAGGGATGATTATGTTTCCATGCTGAAAAAGATCCTTCTTCAACGATTAAATTCATTGCACGAAACAGATCGGGAGGTTGCCAGGAAGAAATTGGCTACCTTTGCAATGGGAAAAGGATTTGAGGGTGAGCTGGTGTGGGGAGTGGTGAGAGAAATATTTTGAGAGGAGAGAGGAGAGAGGAGAAAGGAGAGAGGAGAAAGGAGAGAGGAGAGAGGAGAGAGGAGAAATAATTTTTAAGTAGAAAGTTGGAATTATGGTTTCGATTGAACAGATCAGGGATCTGGAGAAAAGGCTGGAGGCCTTGAGGAGGTACCTTTGACATTGATGTCAAAAAAAGCCAGATCGAAGAAGAAGAAAAACTGACCCAAGAGCCCGGTTTCTGGGACGATCCCAAAAAAGCAGAAGGAGTGCTGAAATCCATCCGGGATAAAAAAGTCTGGACGGGGAATTTTAACACAACCCGGAGTCATTTTGACGACCTGCTGGTGATTTTTGAATTTTTTGAAGGTGGAGAAACCACTGAGAGCGATCTGGACCGCCGGTATGAACTTGCCCTCAAGCACATCGAGGACATGGAGTTCATGAAAATGCTGAGCGGGGAAGAGGACCGGCTCAGCGCCATTGTCACGATCAACCCTGGCGCCGGTGGTACGGAAAGCCAGGACTGGGCCCAGATGCTGATGCGGATGTATATCCGGTGGGGTGAGCGGCATAATTACAAGATCAGGGAACTGGACTACCAGGAAGGCGACACTGCCGGGATCAAGTCGGTTTCACTTGAATTTGACGGTGAATTTGCTTATGGTTACCTCAAGGGCGAGAATGGTGTACACCGTCTTGTCCGGATCTCCCCTTTTGATTCCAACAGCCGCCGTCACACTTCGTTTGCCTCGGTGTACGCCTACCCGGTGGTGGATGAGAACATTCATATCGAGATCAATCCCGCCGACATCACCTGGGATTTTTTTCGTTCCAGCGGCCCGGGCGGACAGAACGTAAACAAAGTGGAGACCGCTGTCAGGTTAAGGCATAAAAGCGGCATCATCATCGAATGCCAGGAAACCAGGTCACAACTGCAAAATAAAGACAAGGCCATCCAAATGCTCAGGTCGCAGCTCTATGAGATCGAACTCCGGAAAAAGAAAGAGGAGCAGGCTAAAATTGAAGGGTCCAAGAAAAGAATCGAATGGGGCTCACAGATCCGGAGTTATGTGATGCAGCCTTATAAAATGGTGAAGGACCTGCGTACCGGGCATGAAACAGGCAACGTGCAGGCCGTGATGGACGGTGAAATCGACGGATTCATCAAAGCGTACCTGATGGAGTTCTGAGGCGGGTCGACGGGTCGGCAGGTCGGCGGGTCGGCGGTCAGCAAAAGGCAGAAGCACAATTGAACAATAGAACAATTTGACAATTTGACAATTTGACAATTTGACAATTTAACAGTTTAACAATTGAATCAGGATTTATCATGAAGACACGCATTGAAAAAGACACGATGGGAACGGTTGAGGTTCCTGCCGATCGGTACTGGGGTGCACAGACACAACGGTCAAAGGACAACTTTAAAATTGGAACGGGCACGATGCCCATAGAAATCATCAAGGCCTTTGCCATTCTGAAAAAGGCAGCTGCACTGGCCAATTTTGACCTTGGCGTCCTGCCTGCTGAAAAGAAGGACCTGATCTGCCAGGTATGCGATGAGATCCATGAGGGTAAGCTCGATGACCACTTTCCGCTGGTGATCTGGCAGACGGGGTCAGGTACCCAATCCAACATGAACGTGAACGAAGTGGTGGCCAACAGGGCCCACGTATTAAAAGGCGGGGTGCTTGGAGAAGGACAGCGCTTCATCCATCCCAATGATGACGTCAATAAATCACAGTCATCCAATGATACCTTTCCTACGGCCATGCACATTGCCGGGTACAAAATGGTGGTGGAAACGACCATTCCGGGAGTGGAAAAGCTGCGCGACGCCCTGGCCGGTAAAGCGAAAGAATTCAAAAATATCGTAAAAACAGGCCGCACGCACCTGATGGACGCCACTCCCCTGACGCTGGGACAGGAATTTTCGGGTTATGCTTCCCAGCTGGATCACGGACTGAAGGCCCTGAAAAACACCCTGTCCCATCTCCAGGAACTGGCCCTGGGAGGAACGGCTGTGGGAACCGGCATCAATACCCCAAAGGGTTATTCTGAGCTTGTTGCCCGAAAGATCGCAGAACTATCCGGGCATCCCTTCATCACCGCCCCCAACAAATTCGAGGCGCTTTCAGCTCACGATGCGATGGTGGAAACCTCCGGAGCACTGAAAACCCTTGCTGTAAGCCTGATGCATATTGCCAGCAACATCCGCCTGCTTTCGTCGGGCCCCCGGTGCGGATACAGTGAGATCATCCTTCCGGCCAATGAACCCGGATCCTCGATCATGCCCGGAAAAGTAAATCCCACCCAGCCGGAAGCGCTCACCATGGTGTGCGCACAGGTAATTGGAAATGACGTTGCCATCAATATCGGAGGAATGAACGGGCATTTCCAGCTGAACGTATTCAAACCCGTCATGATCTCCAATCTCCTCCACTCGGCACGCTTGCTGGGAGATGCGTGTGTTTCGTTCACCGATCACTGTGTTGCCGATATTCAACCCAATTTACCCAACATCCAGAAAAACCTTGAAAACTCATTGATGCTGGTCACGGCATTGAATCCCCACATCGGGTACGACAACTCGGCCAGGATTGCCAAGAAAGCGCACACTGAAAACAAAACGCTTCGGGAAGCAGCCCTGGAGCTGGGACTGGTGACGGAAGAGCAGTTCAGAGAGTGGGTTGATCCCCGGAAAATGGTTTGATAGGAGAAAGGAGAGAGGAGAAAGGAGAAAGGAGAGATAAAAAATACCGTTATCATCGCGTAGCGATGACATGTCGGTAGATATGTTGTCATCGATTTATTTTTTACGTCGGTAAAAAATCCACAATAGGATCAGGCCGGTGAAGGTCAGGCCGCGGAGGAGCCAGGTTTTTTGCTGATTGATCCTGAATGCGGGGGGGTTGGACGGGACTGTTTCCTTATAGCGTGCCACGGGGTTCAGGTAAAGCGTTGTGCCGTCGGGGTAAGCGATCTCGGTGCGAATATACGTGTCTTCCGGAGAAATAACATACGTAGCCTGTTTCGCTCCCACCTGCCTTGAACGGACCGTTCCGCCCTGGCCAATGAACCTGAATTCAGCCGCAGCTGAATCCATTTCAACAACGAGTGTGTCCCCTGCAAGCCTTGCCTTTTCCAACCGGGGCAGATGCCGGTGCCGCCGGGCTTTTTGTTCCATGGATTCTCCCAGGGGGCGGGGAATCTCCGCTCCGTAGGATCGTCCCCTTTTCAAGGAAGGGATGATCTCACCGGAGGTATTGCCGGGTGAGTGGATGAACGTGCAGAATTGCCCGATCTCATCAGGATTGGACACATCGTGGGCATCATCATTGGCCAGAATGGTCACATAACGTCCGGCCGAAAGGGCTGTGTCCCAGTGTTCGATTGATTTCCTGAAGCCGTTGAGCACCTCAATGCCATCATAATTCGACAGCCATTTCATCTCTTCCGCCGGATAATCCCTGGTGAATTCCGGATGGGCAACATATACCAGATCACTGGAAGCTCTCAACCGGTTAAGGATTTGTTGCTTATGATGAAGGTTCTGAAAAAGCGGATAATCATTCCAGATGACCTTATGCGCACCGATCAGCACATGATGGTTCTTTTCAATGCCGAAACCATGCTCATAGACCGGGACATATCCCGGCTGGTCAGAGCCCCAGGTATTGATCTTCTGATAGTCAGAAATGGCAATGATATCATATCCAAGCTGTCTGTATACATCGAAGATCAGTTCATTTGAATTCTTACGGCCATCCGTTATCCCGCCCCAGGCTTTTGACTGTACCTGAAAATTACCTTTTCTCCATACCACTGAATCGAGGTTCTGGTAGGGATTATACAGCTTATTGCCTGAGAAGGGAGCTGGTTCGGAAAATTCAAAGACCGGGCAGGTCAGGTAGTTGAGGATCAGGAACCCCAGTGCGAGAATCAGGAGATAAAGTAATGATTTGCCGATATAGGATCCGATGTTACGCATATGACCTTTTTTGAGAGGAGAGAGGAGAAAGGAGAAAGGAGAGATGAGAAATAAATAATGAAATATCTCTCATTTCTCCTCTCTCCTCTCTCCTCTCTCATTTCTTACAACGGTATGTTTCCATGCTTTTTCAGTGGATTGGTCTTGCTCTTGTTCTGCGTCATTTCCAGGGCCTGGATCAGTTTGAAGCGTGTCTGTTTTGGCAGGATGATCTCATCGATGTAACCCAGTTCAGCAGCTTTGTAAGGACTTGCGAAAGTTTTCTTGTAATCCTCCACAGCGGCGGCTTTATCTTCATCCGAGAGGCGGTCGCGGAAGATGATGTTCACGGCTCCCTCGGGTCCCATCACGGCGATCTCGGCCATGGGGTAGGCAAAATTCACATCTGCGCCGATATGTTTGCTCGACATAACATCGTAGGCTCCACCGTATGCTTTCCGGGTGATGACGGTGATCTTGGGAACCGTAGCCTCGCAGAAGGCATAAAGAAGTTTGGAGCCGTGTTTGATGATGCCGCCAAATTCCTGTGCCGTGCCCGGCAGGAAGCCAGGGACATCCACGAAGGTGATCAGCGGGATGTTGAAGGCATCGCAAAACCTTACAAAGCGTGCGCCTTTGACAGCCGAGTTGATATCCAGGACACCGGCCAGATTTTCGGGCTGGTTGGCCACGATGCCAACGGGACGACCTCCCAGGCGGGCAAATCCAACGATCATATTCTGTGCGTAATACGGCATGACCTCAAAAAAGTGATAATCATCCACCACGGTCTTGATGATCTCCTTCATGTCGTAGGGGGTTTTGGCATCAACGGGGATGAACTTTTGCAACCGTTCATCCTCACGGTGGATATCGTCGGTGCAGGGTTTCATCGGAGGATCCTCCAGGTTATTGGAGGGAAGGAACGTCATCAGTTCGCGGATCATCATCATGCACTGTTCATCGTTCTCCGCCACAAAATGGGCCACCCCGCTTTTGGTATTATGCGTCATGGCTCCGCCCAGTTCATCCTTGGTCACCTCCTCGTGTGTAACGGCTTTGATCACATCCGGTCCGGTAACGAACATATAGCTGGAATCCTTCACCATAAAGATAAAATCGGTCATGGCGGGAGAATAGACAGCTCCTCCGGCACAGGGGCCGAGGATTGCGGAGATCTGCGGGATCACTCCCGATCCCATCACATTGAGGTAGAAAATGTCGGCGTATCCTCCCAGGCTTTCCACCCCTTCCTGGATCCGGGCACCTCCTGAGTCGTTCAGCCCGATGACAGGGGCGCCCACTTTCATGGCATGCTGCACGACCTTTACGATCTTATCGGCATTGGCGCGGCTCAGCGTGCCTCCAAAAACCGTAAAGTCCTGCGCAAAGACAAAAACCAGCCTTCCATCTATTTTACCATGACCCGACACCAAACCATCACCAAGGATCCTGTTCTTATCCATCCCGAAGTCTGTCGCCCTGTGCGTGACAAATTTGTCCATTTCGACAAACGTACCGGGATCAAGCAGATCGGTGATCCTTTCCCTGGCTGTTTTCCGGCCGGCCTGATGCTGCCGGTCAATCCGCTCCTTGCCCCCACCCTGCTCAGCCAGGATATTTCTGATCTCCAGCTGTTTGAATTTTTCTTCGTGTGATGACATAGGGTTCTGTTTTGGATTAAAGCTGCAAGCTATTCAAGCAGTATCAGTGTCTGGTTCCCGTCAACCGTTGCCCCCTCCTTCACCAGTATATCTTTCACAACGCCATCTTTTTTGGCTTTAAACTCACTTTCCATCTTCATGGCCGAAACGATGACCAGGGTTTGACCCTGTTTTACGCGAAAGCCGATTTTCACCGGAATGCTGACCACTTTGCCCGGCATGGGTGAGAAAATACGGTTCTCAGCCTCTCCGAACTGACTTCGCTCACGGCTGCGAAGATACTTGGTTTCCGCATCCACAATCTCAACATTGTAGGAACGAAGATACGTATTCACGGTGTACCTCCTTCTGGTGCCATTCTGGATCAGCTCAAGGTTGTAGGACTGGTTATTCAGCAGGATGGAATAGATCCCTTCCTCGACCATGACCAGGTCGAGCTCATAGATACGGTCATCCACGGCAATTTTGATCTGATTTCCTTCCTGATAGATGAGCTCGACAGTTGCTACACGTTTACCCAGATTGACTTCATAGGACATAGGATGTAGGGTTACCGGTTAGAATCGCTGAATGCCCTGTCGTCTTCCTGCCATTTTCCAGTTGCTCTGGGTCCGGGCAGACGGAGGATTCAGGCTTGCTTTATTAAGTTTTGTCAAATAATCCATAAATGCCGTGATAATGGCCACATCTTCACACTGCTGATCACAGCGTTCAATTTCCAGCAGCTCTTTTTTATGGTCTTCGATAAAGTGCGTAGTGTATTTACCATTCTGAAAATCGGGGCACTCCATGATCCGCTGCAGAAACTTGATGGTGGTTTTGATCCCCGTAATTTTATAGGCAAGGAGTGCTCTTCGCATTCGCTTGATGGCTTCCGCGCGATCCACTCCCCAGACGATCAGCTTGGATATAAGCGGATCGTAATAGTGAGGGATCTCATATCCCTCATAAACATATCCATCGTGGCGTATTCCCAGTCCCAGTGGTTCGGTCATATGCTGGATCCTGCCCGGACTGGGCAGAAAGTTATTGTCGGGATCTTCGGCATAAATACGGCATTCAATGGCGTGGCCGTTCTGGCGAAGCTGATCCTGCTGAAGGGCCAGGGGTTCACCATTGGCTATTTTGATCTGTTGTTTCACAAGGTCGACCCCAACGACGCGTTCGGTGATCGGATGCTCCACCTGCAGACGTGTATTCATCTCCAGGAAGTAATAGTTCAGGTTGTCATCCACAATGAATTCGATCGTTCCCGCACCCTGGTAGTTGACGGCTCTGGCAGCTGCCACTGCCTTACGGCCCATTTCTTCCCTTAGCTGAGGATTCATCAGGGGGGACGGAGTTTCTTCAACCACTTTCTGATGACGTCGCTGGACGGAACACTCTCTTTCAAATAAATGAATGGTATTGCCGAACGTGTCGGCCAGTATCTGGAATTCGATGTGATGGGGATTGTTGATATACTTTTCGATATAAACTGTATCATCGCCGAAGGCCGATTTGGCTTCCGACTTTGCAGCGCGAAATGCCTGGATAATGTCACTTTCAAAATGAACAAGCCGCATACCTTTCCCTCCTCCCCCGGCAGAAGCTTTGATCATGATGGGAAGGCCAATCTGCTGAGCGATGCGTTTGGCATCTTCGACACTTTTGAGCACTTCCGATGTGCCTGGCACGACAGGCACCCCGCTGTCCATCATTGTTTTCCGCGCCGTAAGCTTATCCCCCATCGTCGACATGGAATAGGCAGAGGGTCCGATAAAAATGATCCCCTCCTTTTCACATCGTTCTGCAAATGAAGCATTTTCAGATAAAAATCCATACCCCGGATGGATCGCATCCACCTGGGAACGTTTTGCAACGGCAATGATCTTGTCAATATTCAGGTAACTCTCGGAAGAAGGTGAGGGGCCAATGAAATAGGCTTCATCTGCGTACCGTACGTGCATGGATTTACGGTCGGCTTCCGAAAAAACAGCCACTGACCGGATATCCATCTCGCGGCACGACCTCATGATCCTGACTGCAATCTCACCTCTGTTGGCTACAAGTACTTTTTTGATCATACAAGTCAGTTAGGCCGGCAAAGTGAGCAAAGTTATAAAAAAAACCACCGGGAAATCAACAAGGCCATACGCTTAAATCTTGTTCCACGTTTTATGGCAGGAAAAAAGTGAAAGGCATTGTGGAGGAAACAAGCTGAACAAAGCCTGGCAGTAAGAACTTCGTAGATTGCCTTTCCCCTGTGGGGTGGTGTATCCTGAAAACATTGGATGCACCACCCCGGGAAGGCAGGAAAGGTTAATAAAGGGTCAGAAGGATGACCTTCTTGTGATAATTCACCTGGTCGCCGCTGATGGTCAGCATATAGGCTCCCGGTGGAAGTGTCGACAGATCAATCACCCGCGTTACCGTGCCGCTCACGGTCCAGGGCTGGTTCATCACCAGATCGCCCCTGGCATCCATAATCCGGATATCCAGGTTGCGCTCCTGCGAACTGCCCGATACCTGGATGTGGAGTTTTCCATCGCTGACCGGGTTGGGGTAGG
>DAOQWY010000033.1 GCA_035342335.1 Bacteroidales bacterium | reverse complement strand
GACCATCAGGAAGATGATTCCAATCAAGTAGAATGCATGTTTTTTCATAGTGTTTAAATTAATTGGTCGTAATTAAAAACGAGTATTTGCCTTGTAAAGATGATTTGATTCTTACCGGGTGAACCGAAAGGGCAAGGGTCTGATACCGTGTATCCGGTTACCCGAGCCTTGATCCTGATGCCAGTGGATCTGCTGCCTGTGGAAGTTTAGAAGTCGTTCTTTTCTTCCATTCGTCTTCCAGCAGTTCTCTGGCCGCCTGCTCAAGGAACTCCGGAGCAGCCCACTTGTGCACATCAAAGTCGTTCTTGATGTAACCATGGCTTAGCATGAAGTCCTTCCCGATCTCAACGGAGGCCAGGTTCTGGGGCGAGAGGTTGGGCACCATGTCCACGTTCTTGATGCCTTGGTACGTATGCTCGACGTCCAGGTAATAGGTCTGCTTGTCGAGGATCACGGCGGCAGCGTGCTTGTGCTCGTTGGCCCAGCGTCCCAACTTGATCATGCCTTTCATAAACGCGATGACAAGCCCGGGGTGCTCCTCATTTAATTTTGTGTTTTCAAAAGTTGTACTTTTTAATGTTTCTTTAGTCATTGTCATTTATTTTTAAGGTTTTAAACAGTGGAATCCATATTGGTGTTTTAAGTTGATACAGTAAGAATACCGTGACAAAGGTACCTTCGCATTTAACCATGGACAATACCTATCAATAGGTATTTTGTATTACATTTGCAACCCAAACACAGTTATAGGGAAACGTAGCGGCAACTTATAATTGACTACTCAAAAGATTACAGCCTGTTTTACAGGTTCTTCGAAACTTTTTTACCGGTTGGTTTTCAGGGTATTGATCCTGACGATCTTCAGAAACATACGCTGAAAATGGAAACATGGGTATCATTACTACGTAGGAGACAATTTTTTTAAGTTCAGATTCCCGGATCAGGAATTGCTGATGATCGCTAATCCTTTGTCAGATCGTGAATTTGAGATCGTCAGGCTTGTGGCATTGGGTATGAGCAGCGAACAAATCGCTGAGAAATTATTCGTAAGCCCCCACACGGTGAGTACCCACCGCAGAAATATCCTGGAGAAGACAGAAAAACAATCTATGGGGGATGTAATCCTGAAATTTAAGGAAAGAGGGCTGTTGTGAGAGGAGAGAGGAGAGAGGAGAGAGGAGAGAGGAGAGAGGAGAGAGGAGAATGGAGAAATAATTTCTCATCTCTCATTTCTCCTCTCTCCTATCTCATTTCTCACGTTTAGCCTCAGCTTTGCCTTTCCCGATAGGTAAAGCGACGCAGAAATAGAGGGAGCTGTTGTTCTGCCGCTCACCCTGGTTATCCTTGACGATATCCATCAATCCATAATAATACCGTACGTTCAGTGTCATTCCTTCCCCTTTCTTCAGCTTGTAGCCGGCGCCTGCGACCAGGCCTGCATCAAAACGCTTAAATTCTTCTTCATAATCTTCATTCTTGAGGATCTCATACTTAAATTTCAAATCATCTTTGTCATAAATCTTTTCATAAAAAAGATCAGTGGCTTTATAGAGCAAACCCAGTTGGACACCTCCTTCTATGTGGAAATAATCATAAAAACGGTAACGGACCAAACCCGGTACATTGAAGTACTGCAGTTTCCGGTCGATATCTGCATCTATGAAAATGCTGTCCAGATCTTCATTGCCAACAGAGTACGGCGTGAGTCCTCTGGCCCCCATGGTGGATTTGACAATGACTCCGGTATGGATGAAAAGCTTGGGCTTTATCTTGAAGTCGAAATAAAAACCAAGGTGGAAGTCAGGCATCATCTTCGTTCCCTCCAGGTGCGATATATTCGACAGGTTAGCCCCGCCATCAAGTCCGAACTCAAGTTTGTCGGAATTTAGCTTATCGCCCAGGAGAAGGGAGATAAGTACCTGTGAATGCGTGTATTGTACACAGGCTAGGGAAAAGAAAACCAGGATCAAAAGACGTTTAAAATTTTTCATGGGATAAGGTTTTTAAGTTTACCCTACCCCTGCACCTCTCCCCTGCTAGCAGGGGAGGGGCCGGGGTAGGGGTATTAAGGGTAAATTCCCCGGGGCTTGCCCCGGAATTAAGGTTCAGGGCTGTCCCTGGGGTTAATACAATTGATTACACTATTTCCTCTGTTCAATGGTTACTTTGCCGATCTTCCCGTTAAATTTTGAGGAAGTTCCATAATCTGCCACCCATGTGCCATCATCAACTCCAACGTCAGCCAGGTCATCAACTGAGAAAAAGTTCGCTTGCGTGCGTTCAATCCTTTTTTCGGCTACCTTGTTACCGTCAACGGTAATCGTACCTGTGCCTCCCTTGCCAGGACCGCCTCCGTCATAGTTGAAATCATACACGATCTGGTATTTGCCAGGCTTTAGTGGCTGCGAAGCCACTAAAGCCGTTGACTCCATACCAAGGTAATTGTATGTAAATGCCGGTTTACCATTTTTCATATATAAGGAGAGACCACCAAATCTGCCACCCTGGCATACAATCACGCCATTTCCGCTGGCTTTTACTTCCACATCTGCCGTAATCGTGTAAGGCATATTTTTCAGGTCAATGAAAATATCAACGCCCATGCCTTTCATCCCTTCATAGTAGGTAACGGAAGTACGGTCTCCCATGAGCACGGGTCTGCCTGCCAGTACGGCATCTGTTCTTTCCACCACGCGGTCATCTATGGGCAGCACATGGTATTTTTCAGCCTCTGCCATGAACAGATCCTGCATTGCCATCAGTTTATCCGGATTTTGTGCGGACAGGTCATTGACCAGGCTGAAGTCTTCCTTCGTATTATATAATTCCCACGTATCATCCTGCAGAGATCCTATGGGCAGACCCCATGGAAGACGATGTATGGTCCTTGCGTACCAGCCATCCTGGTAAACTCCGCGGTTACCGAACATTTCATAGTATTGGACCGTATGTTTCTCCGATGCACCGGCATCATTAAATGTATACGCCAGGCTGGTACCTTCAATCCGGTCCTGTGCAATTCCATTCACCATTGTTGGAGCAGGAATCCCTGTGATTTCATAAATGGTAGGAGCAATATCGATCACATGACCAAATTGAGTACGTATTTCATTTTTCCCTTTAATACCATCAGGCCAGTGAATAACCATGCCGTTCCTTGTACCTCCAAAATCGGAAGCAACCTGTTTGGTATAGGAAAAGGGCGCATCCATTGCCACTGCCCAGCCGGCTGAAAAGTGCGGATAGGTACTCTCAGAGCCCCATTCATCATAATGTTTCAGCATATCCGGAACGGTTTCGGCCACCCCGCTGAAGTAGGACATCTCCTGGTACATGCCATTCATCTGTCCTTCTGCGCTCCCACCGTTATCTCCGGCAATATAGATAATAATCGTGTTGTCCAGTTCGCCCAGATCTTCAATTGCTGCCACAAGTCTTCCAATTTCGTAATCCGTCTGCTCGGCAAATCCGGCATATACTTCCATCTGACGGGTGAACAATTTTTTCTCATCAGCGGAGAGTGTTTCCCAGTCTTTTATGTCGGCTGGTTTGGGAGCCAGTTGAGTATTCTGGGGAACAATTCCCAGTTTCTTCTGCCGTTCAAGTGTCTCTTCACGGATCTTGTCCCAGCCCTGGTCAAATTTTCCTTTATATTTTGCGATCCATTCCGGCGCAACATGATGGGGAGCATGCGTGGCGCCCGGTGCATAGTAAATAAAGAAGGGTTTATCAGGCTGCAGAGATTGCTGTGTTTGGACCCATGTAATGGCCTGGTTGGTCATGTCGGTTGTGAAGTGATAATTGGGGTCCTTTGGTGTTTCAACGATAGTAATACCATCATAAATTAAGGGTGCCCACTCGTTGGTTTCACCACCCAGGAAGCCATAAAATTTTTCAAAACCTGAATGTGTCGGCCAGCGGTCCTGGGGTCCGTTATTGGAAATTTCCCACGGTGGAACCTCGTGGCACTTCCCAAACTGGGCGGTATTGTATCCGTTCTGCCTGAGCACTTCGGCCACCGGTGTAATGGTTTGGGGACGCACGCCGGTGTACCCGGGAAACGTAGTGGCTGCTTCCGTAATAACACCCATATTGTTTGAGTGATGGTTATAACCGGTGAGCAACGCCATTCGGGTCGGGGCACTAAGCGCTGTTGTGTGAAAGCGTGTATACCGTAAACCATAATTGGCAAGCCGGTCAAGTGTTGGCATATAAACAGGCCCTCCATATGCTTCGGAGACTCCAAAACCCATGTCATCAATCAGTATAACCACTACATTGGGGGTGCCCTTCGGAGCTTTCACCTCAAAACGCGGAGGTGCCGTAGCATTCCGTACGTCAAGTTCTTTGAACGTTGGGCGTATGGGTTCTTTGATCGGAAGCACGGTACGGTCAGGTTCACCTTCCGCTGCCGGAGTGTTTGCCACAGGCTCAGTCGCAGGTTTTTGAGCGTAGGAAAGCAGTGCCCCCGAAAGATTGGCCAGGATAAAAACAGATTTCGTAATTCTCATATGTATGGGTATTTATAAAAAGCAAAAGTATAGTAATTCGGAAGCATAGAACATACTTATCAGTGAGTATTTTTCTTGTCACTTGTCAATGCTCAATATTCATTGATCAATAGAGTTCACTGCCTTCGGCAGAATTCACTACCTTCGGCCACTGAAACCGTACTCCATATGGCGTCTTATCACATCCCCTCTTCCCGGCCATTCTACCTGATGGCCAAGCCTGTCGGTTCGGTATGCAACCTGAATTGCACGTATTGCTATTACCTGGAAAAGGAAAAACTGTACCCGAAAGATTCAATGAAATGGTTCATGAGCGAAAAGGTGCTGGAGACCTTTATTGCACAAAACATCTATTCCAGCCCTGAACCGGCCGTATTGTTCACCTGGCACGGCGGAGAACCCATCCTGCGGGGCATGGAGTTCTTTAAGAAAGTGATTGCCTTGCAGACTAAATATGCGGAGGGGAGGATCATACAGAACTCTCTTCAGACAAACGGAACTACCCTCACCGACGATTGGTGCAGATTTCTCCGTGATCATCAGTTTTTAGTCGGATTTTCAATCGATGGGCCGGAGCACTGCCACAACCGGTATCGGATTTACAAGAGTGGTCAGCCGAGCTTCTTACAAGTCATGAGGGGATTGGAACTGTTAAAGAAATACCATGTCGAATTCAACACCCTCTCGGTGGTCAATGATTACAATGCAAAATATCCGCTGGAGGTCTACCGGTTCCTCAAGGGTATCGGAAGCCAGTATATGCAATTCACCCCGATCGTGGAATGGATCGATCCGCATGCCGGACCGGAAGAATTAAGCATTCTTCCAGCCGATACGCAAAAGTCTGCAGAAATGACCTCCTGGAGCGTGAACCCGGAGGACTATGGTAATTTTCTGATACAGATCTTCGATGAATGGATCAGGAAGGATGTGGGCGATTACTATGTGGTCACATTCGACTGTGTGCTGGCCAATTGGATGGGTATACCGCCCCCGCTGTGCGTGTATGCAGAGGTGTGCGGCCATGCCGGTGTGGTGGAATATAATGGTGATGTCTACTCCTGCGATCATTACGTCTTTCCGGAATACAAGCTCGGGAACATCGGCGAAAAATCACTACTTACATACATGAACTCTCCTTTTCAGCAGCGGTTTGGACTCAATAAGAGAGACATGCTGCCTGATTATTGCAAACGATGTGAGTTCCTGGATCTTTGCACCGGCGAATGTCCCAAAAACAGGATCATTAAAAGCCCGGATGGCGAATCCGGACTTAATTATCTCTGTAAGGGATTTAAAAGGTTTTACCGCCACGTTGAACCCTACATGGCATTCATGGCCAATGAGATCCGGAACGACCGGGCGGCCTCGAATGTGAGGAAGTGGGCGGTTGAGAGGGGATGAAAGACTTTGGCAAGTTTATACGAACCAATTTCTAAATATTTTAATGTGGAATCATAGAACATAACTATCACCAGGATTTTATAACTTTGCTATACGGAGGGTGTAATCCATGAGAACCGCGACATCCTTTATTCTCTTTGCCCAGTTATGCCTGTTTTACACCTTTTCATCCGCCCAGGTTGATCAGGACAGTCTTTTTCGTTTAAACGCAAAGGATCTTCGGGAAGACAGCAGCAGCATGGATTTAAAGGTGGTTTCCGCCAGCCGGTCGGAGAAACGTGTCAGCGAATTGCCTGTAACAGTTTACGTGATCAGCGGGGAAGAAATCAGACGCAATGGTTATTCCACCCTCGTCGATGTCCTCAGGTCAATACCAGGAATTAAGGTTTCCCAGCCGGGCAGTGCCATCGAAGGCGAAATGTTCGTTATCCGTGGCCTGTTTGGGAATTACTATACGAAGGTGCTGGTCGACAATGTCCCGGTACAGCCTTCGGTTGTAAGCGGCATGCCCGTTGCTGCCCAGCTTCCGGTACGGCAGGCTGAGCGTATCGAGATCATCATCGGGCCAGCTTCCTCCCTTTATGGAGCAGATGCCATGACAGGCGTCATCAACATTGTGACACGTTCATCGGAACGGCCCGTTCATGCGGAGGCAGAGATCACCCTGGGCAGCCCGCGGTACTATTCCCTGAATGCTTTTATCAGCGGTAAGGCAGGAAAGGCAGGGAACACACTGAAATATTCATTTTACGGGAATGCCACCCGCCAGGGAGATATGAATGTGAAGTATGATGTGCCGAACCTTTATAATCCCGCACTGTACGATTCTACTTGCCAGTTCCTTCAGGAACCCCGTTACCAGGGAGATTCCACGCATCCTGTACTGAACGACCTGCCCCAGGAAAGCAACCTGCTGGGAATCCGGCTGGCCTGGAAAGGAGTGGACATTGGCTTTGACCTGATGCAGCGGAGGACGCATTCCTCCATCGGCCAGAATACGGCCCTGTATTCCTATGCAGACCCCACGGCGTTCTGGGGCGAAAACATCAACAGTGCCTTTGTTCAATATGACCACGCCTGGAAGACCATTTCTTCCAATACGCAGTTGTCTTATCTGCGTTACCGGCTCGATAATCAGTCTTCCTTTACCATGACAGCCGATCAGAGCCTGTCGGGAAAAGCTTATAAGTACGCCGCCTCTGACGATATTTACCTGGATCAGATCGTGACTTGGCAGCCCGTACAAAAGGTCGAGGTAGATGGAGGGATCTCCTTCCAGTACTCAGGGAACCTGCCCAAGACCAATGACCTGACAGAACCTTTTGCACCAGAAAACTATCCTTCTTTTTCTGAAAAGAGTATCACACAGGGAGCAGGGGGGGATTTTGGATTTAATCCCCTGGTATTTTCCAACACCGGCGGCTTCGTCCAGGTGTATTATAAAACCGGTAAACTGACGGCCCTGGTGAGCGACCGTTACGATTACCATTCTCTCTATGGCGGAAGCAATAATCCACGCATCTCTTTTTTGTATTTGATCAACGACAATATGTCGGTGAGGATGCTGTACGGCCAGGGACTTCGAGTGCCATCCACTTGCTACACCTATAATTCTCTTGCATTTCCGGATGACAGTGGATTTTATTATCAGATCGTGCCCAATCCTGACCTGAAGCCGGAAAAGCTTCACACTGCGGAGATCGGGTACCGGTTTTCATCGGGATCCGGCCTGACCCTGGATCTTGTGGCTTATTACCAGCAGATGCGTGATTATATATCGCTTTCACTGGTGCTCCTCGATCCTGCTGAGTACCCCAATGCAGTCAATCCGATGGGCCTGTCGACTTCGTATATGAATGATGAAAACTCAGAATTCTGGCTGACCGGATTACAGGCTGATCTTGGGATAAAAAAGATCGTTCCCTCGATCGATCTTTCAGTCGACTTGTCACTGAGTGCTTCGAAAGGGAAAGAAATCCTTCCCAACAACCTTGGAACACTGGATGATGTCAGGATGTATCCCCGCTACATGGCGCAACTGAACATTTCACTCAGGCCTTTTAAGCGAATGTACCTGATCATCAATACTACCATATGCAGTAAAAGTGCAAAACGGTTTTTCCCGCTGGAGCCTGACATTATGGAAAAATTGGGTCTCCCGGTCTATGTGGAGGGTTATTATGTTCTCGATATTATTACCCGGATCGATATCACCCGGCAATTGCAGGCTTATCTGGATGCCTTTAACCTGCTGGGATCAGAATATGGCGGCATTGATGCATACGGGTACCCTTCCGATCTTATTTACAATCCGCAATATGGAACGAATGTAAGGTTTGGTCTGAGTTTTAAGCTGAACTGATGACTGCAGCTGTATCCATAAAACGAACGCTGGCCTGCATGGCCTTCCTGGTGCTGGGGGCAACTGTCGTTGCGCAGGATACGGATGGGCCTTCTTCCGTCCAGCCCGTTTATCCTTCGGCGGACACAGCAGGTATACAGCAATGGATCCGGAAAGCATCCGGTCACCTGATCCTTCAGGAGTACGATAGCGCCGGGATGTCTGCTACCCGAGCGGTCGAACTTTCACGTCAGTCCTTTTACCGGCCGGGGAAGGCGGCCTCGCTGTTCATCCTGGGCCAATGCGCGCTGGCGCAAAATCAGTACATTGTATCTATCCGGCACTATTTCGGCGCCCTCAATGAATTCGAAATGCTGAGCGACACGGGCGGCATGGCCCTGACCAACTTTCAGATCGGGAAGATCTACAGCACAGCCGAACTGCATGCTAAAGCCATTGAGTATTTCAAAGCTGCAGAGCGGTTATCAGCCGCAGGGACGCCGGTACTGAATCACATGGAGCTACTGGAAGCAAAAGCGAACAGTTATTTTCTTCTGGAGCAGTATGAAAACGCCGCGGGTGTTTACCATGACCTGATGGCCAACCGGAACGATCAGCAAGGTGATGGCCGGCTCACGTTCATGAACAACCGGTTGACCCTTTGTTATCTAAATCTGGGAAGGTACGAAGAAGCCCTTGCAGCGAATCAAAAACTCCTGGATTTGGTCAGAGCAGGGGGAGACCGGGGGCGGGAAATGCTCGCCCTGAACAATGAAGGATACATCCTTCAAAAGACCGGCAGGTATGAAGAAGCGCTGAGCTCGTTTGATGAATCCCTCGGGCTTCAGCATGCACTTTATCCGGATCAGCCGGAAAATCCGGTCATTCTCCTGAACAAGGCCATCCTTCATCAAAACCTGGGCGATCATCCTTCTGCTGTTCAAACGTTGCAGGATGCCATACGGATCACAGAACAAACGGGTGATGATGCCAAAAGGGCCATGCTGCTCCACATCCTTGCCAATGTCTTTTTTTTGGATCAGGACGTTTACAACGCAGGTGTTTACAATGACAAAGCCCGGGACCTTGCCCTGGAAATTCAGGATCAGTCCTTACTTTCCGAAATCTATTTATTGACGTCCAAAATTGATGAGGCCCTGTATGATTTTGAGCATTCTTTTGAATCTTACAGGAAACATCTAGACTTAAAGGATTCACTGGTCAGTGCCGAAGAAAGAAAACAGGCGGAGTTGATCCAGCAGCGTTATATCGTGGAAAGGGCTGAAAAGGAGATAAGTCAGCTACTCAGCAGTCAGGAAATCAGCGATATGGAACTGATCCAGCTGCGGCTGGAATCCAGGTCGAGGCAGCAGCAGCTCGAAATATACCGCAAGAATGATTCGCTGCAGAAGACGGTCATTCAGAACCAGCAGCTCGAACGGGACAGGGCATTGCAAGAGTTGCTCCTGGCAGAGGAGCGGCTTGCCGCTGAGCGGAAGGATCGGGAGATTGTGGATCTGAAACAGCGGGAAGAAATCCAAACGCTCGAGTTACGTAAAAAAGAGCTGGAACAGAAGCAGGATCAGCAGGAGATTGCATTACTCACCAGGGATAAGGAGCTGGGCGAACTGGCCCTCAGCAAGGCCCGGGCCAGGAATTTTTTCATGCTGGGCATCTCGCTGCTGGTCCTCGCTATCCTTTATG
Organism: Bacteroidales bacterium; assembly: GCA_035342335.1. NCBI lineage: Bacteria > Pseudomonadati > Bacteroidota > Bacteroidia > Bacteroidales > Bacteroidales bacterium. Next base: position 21,727 of record DAOQWY010000033.1, on the reverse strand, counting down.
CCGTTTACCAGGGGTTGCGGTTTGCCCGCAAAGCCAACCGCAAACTGGCCCGCCAGAATTTGGAGATCAACCAGCAGAAGGAAGAGATCAACCGGAACCTGACCATCATCGATGAGGAAAGAAAAAAATCCGATGCGCTGCTGCTGAATATCCTTCCAGCAGAAACGGCGAATGAGTTAAAGGAAAAAGGCCAGTCCATCCCGAAACACTATGAGATGGTCACCATCCTGTTTACCGATTTCGTCGGTTTTACCTTTGTCGCCGAACGGATGTCGCCCCAGGAGCTGATCGCTGAGCTGAATCATTGCTTCCTTGAATTTGACCGGATCATAGACCGGCATGGAGTGGAAAAGATCAAAACGATCGGTGATTCCTATATGTGCGCCGGAGGAATTCCCGTTCCCAACACTTCCAATCCCGTTGATGTCGTTCTGGCTGCCCTGGAGATCAGGGATTTTGTGACCCGCACGAGGCAGGAACGGATCGAAGCTGGAAGGGATTACTGGGAGGTGCGCATCGGCGTGAATACAGGCCCTGTGATGGCCGGTGTGGTTGGGAAAAATAAATTTGCCTACGATATCTGGGGCGATGCCGTCAATACCGCCAGCCGCATGGAATCCAGCGGCAAGTCGGGGCAGGTCAATATTTCCGGAAACACCTTTGAGCTCGTCAGGGACCGGTTTCAATGCACCTACCGGGGCAAGGTGCAGGCAAAGAACAAGGGGGAGGTTGATATGTACTTTGTTGAGAGGAGAGAGGAGAAAGGAGAGAGGAGAGAGGAGAAATAATATCTCCATTCTCCATTTTCCTCTCTCCTATCTCCTCTCAATCAACCTAAGACGTTTCTTTCCTATATTTGAATGAACCTAAATTTATGCTCCATGAATATCATCGATCGTCTATTACAAAACAGGAGGTACTGGATCCTTTTCTTTTCTCTCCTGGCACTGATCGTACTGCCTGCTTTTATGGGTACTTTTTCTATTAACAATTTTATATTCAGGGTCACTTTTTCACTGGTAGTCTTCACCAGTGTCAGTGCTGTGATGACAGGAAGAAGACTCATTCTTTTTGGATTTGCCCTGGCCCTCCTGGTAGCTCTGCTGCAGTGGACAAGCTATCTATTCAGGGATGAATCCAATATGATCATTGCGACCAGCATCCTTTACCTTTCGTTTTTCATTTTCATTATACGCAGTCTGTTTCTGATGATCGCAGGAAGTGCAAGGGTGACGGTGGATGTGATCGTGGTCTCGGTCTGCATTTATATGATCATCGGGATCATTTTTGCCGTCCTCTGCAGCACACTGGACAAGATCTACCCGGAAGCCTACACCGATATCGTGATGACGGGAAACCGTATCCACGAATTCGTATACTTCAGTTTCATTACCATGGCAACGGTAGGGTATGGAGATATTGTACCCAAAATTCCCCAGACGGCGACCTTAGCGGTGCTCATGGGCATCACCGGACAGCTGTATATGACGATCATTGTGGCTATCCTGGTCGGTAAGTTCCTGCAGCAAACTAATAAATAGCTGCAAGCTGCAAGCTACAAGCTTCAAGAATTAAATTCTTCATTTTTCATCCTATATGCTTCATAATATGAAATTTATAATCTTGGCCTGTTCTCTTTTGATCTGCCTGAATATACAGGCCCTTTCTGGAGTGAAACTACAGGAGCAATATTCAGATAGAACAGGTCACCGGCCCGCTGCGATCAGTCCGGTAGGAGATTATCTAGGCCACGTGGTGGATAATGGGGTACTGGAGCTATCGGCCACCAACGGGAAACTGCAATTCATTGCCTTCCTTCCTGAAACTGTCCGCATTACCTTTATTCCAAACGGAGTCACATTCCGTGACACATCCTATTCCGTTGTTCTGGATCCCGGAACCCTTTCTCCGGAATTAATGGTGCAACCCGATTATCTGATATTTTCAACGGGCGAACTGCAGGTGGTCATTGATAAATATCCGGTCCAGGTCTCTTTTGTTGAAGGAACCGACACCATTGCACAGGAGGAGACCGGGAGTTATGCCTCATCGGCTGGCCAGGGAGTCCGGTTTGCCCTGGAGTCCGAAGAAATGCTTTTTGGCGGCGGATCCCGGGCTCTTCCCTTCAACCGGCGCGGATTTGAATTCGATAACTACAATCAGCCACATTACGGCTACAGTAACTGGGAGCCCAACCTGAACATTTCCATCCCGGTGATCCTCTCTTCTGAAAAGTATCTGTTGTTCTTCGATAATTCCTATCCCGGTCACTTTGACCTGGGTGCGTCCAATGCTAATGTCCTGGATTATTTTTGCGAATCCGGCCCGTTGTCCTATTTTTTCATCACCGGTGAAAACAATGATCAGCTGCTGGAACAATACACCCTGCTGACCGGCCGTCAGCCCTTGCCTCCGCTCTGGAGCCTGGGGTACATCCAGTCGCGCTTCGGCTATGAAAATGAATCCCATGCAAGGATGGTCATGAATGCAATGCGGGAACATGGCTTTCCCGTCGACGCCATTGTTCTTGATCTATACTGGTATGGCGGAGTGGGAGATATGTGCGACATGGTCTGGGATTACACACGCTTCCCGGACCCGGTGGGCATGATGGAAGATTTCAGGGAGGAGGGTATCAAGACCATTCTGATCGGGGAGACCTACTTCACCCAGTATTCAATGCACTATAATTACCTGAGCGCTCTCGATTATTTGTGCACCAACGCATCCGGAAATACGTACGTCCTGAATAATTTCTGGGCTGGCCCGGCCGGATTGCTTGACCTGACGCGCCTGGCAACGTTCGACTGGATGTGGAATCATTACAATATGCGCATTGAGGAAGGAGTGGCCGGCTGGTGGTCGGACCTGGGGGAACCGGAGCAACACCCTGACGATATGATCCATTACCGGGGAAGCGCGCGGGAGATCCATAATGTTTATTCGCTGCTGTGGGCACAGGGACTTTATGATAAATATGCGGAGCATTATCCGGATCAGAGGTTATTCAATCTTACGCGTTCGGGCTATGCCGGTATGCAGCGTTATTCAACCTTTCCATGGTCGGGTGATGTGTCGAAGAGCTGGGATGGATTTCAGGCACAGATCCCCATCATGCTCGGTATGGGGATGAACGGCGTGGCCTATATGGGAAGCGATCTGGGCGGCTTTACCGGATCACTGGACGAAGAACTTTATACACGCTGGATGCAGTTCGGCTGCTTCAGCCCTGTCATGCGCCCGCACGGAGCCAACGTGACTACAGAGCCGGTTTTTATATCGGGATTTTACAGAAATATATGCAAAGAATATGTACTGCTCCGTTACCGGCTGCTGCCATATAATTATTCACTAGCATGGCTGAACGCTGCGACCGGACGCCCTCTGGCACTGCCCATGAATTATTTTAATCCCTCCGGTCTGATTGCCGGAAACCTAAGCGATCAGTATTTCTGGGGGGAGAACCTGCTGGTGGCGCCTGTGATGGAGAGTGGGCAGCAGATCCGTCAGGTATATTTTCCTGAAGGTGTCTGGATCGATTTCCATACAGATCAGTCCATTCAGGGGGAAGGCGTTTATCCGGTCAATGTGACGCCAGAGATCATCCCTGTTTTTGTGAAAGGCGGCAGTTTCATTCCTATGGCCACCCCCATGCTCTCCACTGATTTTTATCATCGCGATACACTCATCGTATGGTACTATCCGGAAAAATCTGTCCCCCTTTCCACCTTTCAGGTCTATCAGGATGACGGCAGGACAAAAGACGCGTATGAAGAGGGATCTTATGACCTCATTACTCTTTCAGGTGACACAGAGGGCGATCAGATTGCAGTCGCAATAAGTAAGGAAGGGGATGGATACTCCGGGGTACCCGTTTCACAGGAACTTATGTATGAGGTAAAGCGAATTAAAAAAGAACCCGAGAACGTACTTTTGGATCAGATAAACATACCGATCGTGAGCACAATGGATGAGTATCTGGCAATATCCCCTGCCGCCTTCTGGGAGCCGGAGGCCGATATTCTCCATATCCATTTTCACTGGGATGGACAATCCGCTCTACTGGTGATCAAAGGTGCCGGACTGGGGATGGAGGATCAACACGCACCACCCCTGACCTTTGAATTATTGCCGCCTGCACCGAATCCGTTTTCGGACCATACCTGTTTACGATACCAAGTGAAGGAACCAGGAGATTATCTGATCCGGATTCAAACCCTTGAGGGGAAGCTTATTTTACAGGAAAATATCAAGGCTGGAAGACCAGGAATTTATGAATATGTATGGGATGGAAGGGATGTTGGTGCGGGGGTCTATGTAATATCCCTGATTAATGGATCAGGACAGAGTTCAGTACAAAAACTGATTCTAATAAACCACAGTATTCCTTAGCGTCTTGGCGCCTTGGCGGTTTTAACCACAAAGAATTCTGATATAAATAAGGATATCTCTGATTAATTATCTCTTAGCGTCTTAGCGCCTTTGCGGTAAACAACGGAAGATTTATTAAGAAAAATGTACTCATCCTGTTAATCCGGAGAATTTCCAAATGTTACCCTTTTCAGATAAAAAATTAAGCCAAATGAATACCTTACCCATCTAAACTGAGAAAAATTGATTTAACTAATTTCTTTTTTGTCCCAAACTTTCTAGCCTGCAATCTGCAACTTGCAGCCTGCAGCTTTTTTTCTATTTTTGCACCTTAATTTTTACATGCGATGGACAATACAACTGTCAGCAACGAGCCTTCCCGTTCCCTGAACTTCATTGAGCAGATCATTGAAAAAGATATTTTTGAGGGTAAGAATGAAAAGCGTGTTCACACCCGCTTTCCTCCCGAGCCCAACGGGTACCTTCACATCGGCCACGCCAAGTCGATCTGTCTGAATTTCGGGCTGGCAAAGAAATATAGCGGGAACTGCAATCTCCGTTTTGATGATACCAATCCCACGAAGGAAGAAGAAGAGTACGTGAATTCGATCATGGAAGATGTGCGGTGGCTGGGATTTGACTGGGAAGACCGGCTGTATTATGCTTCGGATTATTTTGAGCAGTTATACGAGTGGGCTGAAAAGATGATCAAGGAGGGGAAAGCGTATGTGGATGACCAGTCGGCCGAGGAGGTCAGCGAGCAGCGGGGAACCGTCACAACGCCGGGCAAGCACAGTCCATACCGTGAACGGTCGGTTGCGGAGAATCTGGATCTTTTCAGGCGGATGCATGCCGGCGAATTTCCGGATGGATCCAGGGTGCTGAGGGCGAAGATCGACATGGCCCACCCGAACATGCTTCTGCGCGACCCACTGATGTACCGCATTCTTCACGCCACGCACCACCGCACCGGCGACCGGTGGTGCATCTATCCCATGTATGATTATGCCCACGGGCAGTCGGATTACCTGGAAGGCATCACGCATTCCATCTGCACCCTGGAATTCGAAGTGCACCGGCCGCTCTACGACTGGTTCCTGGACCAGGTCATTGCCTCAAAATACCGCCCCCAGCAGATCGAGTTCGCCCGTCTGAACCTGAGCTATACGATCATGAGCAAACGCAGACTGCTGGAGCTCGTGGAAGGCGGATACGTCAGGGGATGGGACGATCCACGGATGCCCACCATCTGCGGCCTGAGGCGCCGGGGCTACACACCCGAATCCATCCGGTATTTCGCTGACAAGATTGGCGTGGCCAAGAGGGATAACACCATTGATGTTTCACTGCTGGAACACAGCATCCGGGAAGACCTGAACAAAAAAGCCCCCCGGGTGATGGCCGTGATCAACCCCCTGCGTGTGGTCATTACCAATTATCCGGAAAACAAAACGGAAGAGGTGGGACTGGTGAACAACCCGGAAGATGAAAACGCCGGGACACGAAAGGTCCCGTTCTCACGTGTGTTGTACATCGAGCAGGATGACTTTATGGAAATACCTCCTCCGAAGTATTTCCGGTTGTCGCCCGGGAATGAAGTGCGGTTGAAAGGAGCTTACATCATCAGGTGCGAAAAGGTCGTAAAGGATCCCTCCACCGGACAAATAACGGAGATACAGTGCACCTACGATCCTGAAACGCGAAGCGGAGGTGAGCAGAGCAGCCGCAAGGTGAAAAGTACGATCCACTGGCTTTCGGCCCCGCACGCATTGCCGGCAGAGATCCGGCTGTACGACCGCCTGTTCGTTGACGAAGATCCATCAAACCACAAAGACAGGGACTACAAGGAATTCCTGAATCCTGATTCATTGAGCATCATCAGGGGATACGCCGAGCCTTCTTTGCAAAATGCCCGGACCCTCGATAAATTCCAGTTCATCAGGCTCGGCTATTTTTGCGTGGATCCGGATTCCACACCAGGGCAGCTCGTCTTCAACCGGACAGTGACATTGAAAGATACCTGGGCGAAGATCGTCTCGAAAGAATAGCCATCGCTGATTGACGAGATAGAGGGAGAGGTGGAAGGAGAAGGAGAGGTGTGAAAGGAGGGAGGAGATCAGAGATTAGTGCCGGCAGCTTTTGATTTTATATTTTTCTCAGCTGTTTGTATGCTTTTAACAAAGATGGCCACCAGTTCGTCATTTTCTTTTACAAGGTCTGCCAGTTCATGGATATCATCAAGATCCCTGTTGTGTGAGAGGATTTTTAAGGCAACATGGCATTCCCTGAGTTCCTTTAGAACAAGCCTCATTTTATGAACAAAATCCTTTAACGATTCTGTGCTCTGTGCTTCTGCATAATTCAATGCCGTTGACGTTGAAGCCCTGCTGATCTGATTTGCAAGCTGGGTGTGGAAATACGTATTGGGGAAATACTTGATGACTTCCTGGATTCGCACCACAAAATCGACCAGACGATTCTCCATGTGGAGAATTTTAGTTTTATTTTCCATAGGGTTTTTACTGTTAATCCCCAAATCCCCTTAAATGTGACCCTATCCAGGCAAAATTTTTCACCCGCAAACTAATTTATTTCTAATCTCTTCCTTCCTTTCTCCCCTCTCCTTTTCCTTCCCCCTCTCCCTCTACTTCGTTAATCGTTAATGGCTATTGAAAAAAAGCCCTCCCGAGTATGAAATTTCTTAAAAATGGATATCTTTGCACCCTGCATTTTGCCCGATGGTGTAATTGGCAACACGTCTGACTCTGGATCAGAAAAGTCTAGGTTCGAGCCCTAGTCGGGCAACAGGAAAGGGGGAGCGCCGCTCACGGCGCTGCCCCCATAAATTCCAAATTTAAGTCCCGGAAAGAGCATCAACTCCTCTAAGGATCCTGCTTACCGTCTCCTCTTTCCCAATGGTCTCCATGATGTCCGTCAAATGCGGCCCTGAACTGGCCCCGACAAGGCACAGCCGCAGTGCATTCATCACCTGCCCCGTGCCATAGCCCTTATCCTCTATCCACTCCTTTAGCTCCGCTTCAATGTTTGCTGAGGTAAAAGGATCGATAGTTTTCAGCAGCGACACGGCCTCAGCCATCCTGGCAGGTGTTTCTTCCTTCCATCTTTTTTTGACGACTTCCGGATCATAATGCTCCGGGGCCTTGAAAAAAAACCACGACTGATCCCACATATCCTTCACAAAATCCACGCGCTCCTTTACCATCTCCACCACGTTTCGGATTAGTGAGTCATCTGCTTGAATGCCTTTCGCCTCCAGTACCGTGCGGAACCGGCCCACCAACTCATCCACCGGACGCTGCTGCAGGTACTGCCGGTTATACCACCTGGCTTTTTCAGGATCAAAACGGGATCCTGATTTGCCCACCCGCTCTATGGAAAAAGCTTCGATGAGTTCCTCCATTGAAAACAGCTCCTTTTCCGTCCCCGGATTCCATCCCAGGAAGGCAAGCATGTTGTCGAACGCTTCGGGGAAATAGCCCGATTCACGGTAGCCGGTGGATACCTCCCCTGTGAACGGATCTTTCCACTGCAACGGGAAAACGGGAAATCCCAGCCGGTCGCCGTCGCGCTTTGAAAGCTTTCCCTTGCCGTCGGGCTTCAGTAACAGCGGCAAATGGGCAAATTCCGGCTCTTCCCATCCAAAGGCCCTGTAAAGAAGAGCGTGCAGCGGCAGGGAAGGCAGCCACTCTTCCCCGCGGATCACCTGCGTGATCTTCATCAGGTGGTCGTCCACCACGTTGGCCAGGTGATAGGTGGGCATGCCGTCGGACTTGAACAGCACCTTATCGTCCAGGGTGGAGGAATGCACCACGACCCAGTCGCGGATCAGGTCAAACACCCGCACTTCCTCATCAGCGGGGATCCTGAAACGGATGACATAGGGATGTCCGGATGCCATTTTGTGCCTGACCTCCTCATCGGTCAGCGTTAGCGAGTTGGACATCGCCATACGGGAGAGGTAGCTGTAGCTGGTGTTGACCGCTTTTTCCCCTTCCAGCCGCTTGCGCATCGCGTCCAGCTCTCCGGGTGTATCAAATCCATAGTAGGCATTTCCGGATGCGACAAGCTGTTCGGCGTATTCCCGGTAAATGGCCTGCCGGTCCGACTGGCGATACGGAGCATACGGTCCCCCCTCGCGGATGCCTTCATCAAACCTCAATCCGATCCAGTGGAGCGACTCGATGATATAATCTTCTGCCCCGGGTACAAACCGACCCTGGTCCGTATCTTCGATGCGAAGAATGAATTTTCCTTTCTTTTGCCTGGCTAACAAATAATTATACAGTGCCGTGCGAACCCCTCCGATATGAAGCGGACCTGTGGGACTCGGAGCAAACCGTACCCTTACCTCGCGTGATGCCTCCATAAAATCATTGAAATAGAGCGACAAAGATACACATCCTGCTTTGAATTAAGGGAAGATTGACTAATTTTGCCCGTTGTACAAACGCTTAATGCAACAATAATTATTGATCCACAATGAAAAAACTCACAATTGCAGGAATCGCAATAGCAATGATGTCCCTTGCGGCTTGCACCACAAAGACCGTAATGACCGAAGATCAGAAGGAAACCAACCATACCGGCATCCTGCCCCAGCTCGGAGCTTATCCTCCAGCTTCGCAGGCCCAGGTGGATGCCCGTCTGGCGATCTATGCCCCGGTGGACCTCCAGGCTGATATCAGCCACCTGAGCGCCAATGAGAAACAGATCCTTTCCATCCTGATGGATGTTGCCCGGATCATGGATGACCTCTACTGGCAGCAGACACTGGGAAATAAAGAAGCTTTTCTTGGGAAAATACAGGATCCGAACACCAGGGACTTTGCCCTGATCAACTATGGTCCGTGGGACCGGCTCGACAATAACCGGTCGTTTATCGAGGGTATTGGTGCAAAACCGGCAGGAGCGAATTTTTATCCCCTGGATATGACCAGAGAGGAATTTGAGGCATTTGCCGACCCCAACAAGGCCAGTCTGTACACACTCATACGCCGGAATGACGATGGAACCCTGCGTTGCGTCTGGTACCACGAAGCTTATGCCGCAAAGATCCAGCAGGCAGCTTCCCTGATGACGAAGGCGGCTGAACTGGCTGAAAATGAAGGTTTAAAAAATTATCTTACCATCCGGGCAAAAGCTTTGCTGACGGACGACTATCAGGCCAGTGACTTTGCCTGGCTTGACATGAAGGATTCGAACCTCGATTTCGTGGTGGGACCGATCGAAAACTATGAAGACGCCTTGTTTGGTTACAAAGCTGCCTTTGAATCCTTCATTCTGATCAAGGATAATGAATGGAGCCAGCGGCTGGCCAAATATGCAGCCATGCTTCCCGACATGCAGAAAGGCCTTCCCGTTGAAGATGCGTACAAACAGGAAAAACCAGGCATCGATGCCGACCTGAATGCATACGATGTCATTTATTATGCGGGCGATTGCAACTCGGGCAGCAAGACCATTGCCATCAATCTACCCAATGATGAAGAAGTGCAACTCCAGGCAGGCAGCCGCAAGTTGCAGCTGAAGAATGCCATGCGGGCCAAATTTGATAAAATAGTGGTTCCCATTGCCCAGATGATCATCGATCCGGAGCAGCAAAAATACGTAACTTTTGATGCCTTTTTCAGCAATACCATGTTCCACGAGGTGTCACACGGAATGGGGATCAAGAACACCGTCAACGGAAAGGGAACGGTCAGAAATGCGTTGAAAGAGCAGTATTCTGCCCTTGAAGAGGGGAAGGCCGATATCATGGGATTGTTCCTGATGACGAAATTGTATGAGATGGGAGAGATCACCGAAGAAGCCCTGAAGGAAAGCTACATTACCTTTTTTGCCGGCATTTTCCGCTCCAGCCGTTTCGGAGCTGCAAGCGCTCACGGGAAAGCCAATATGATGCGGTTCAATTATTTCGAGGAAAAAGGAGTCTTCACACGCAGTGAACAGGGTTACTTTACGGTCGATTTTGAAAAAATGAAGGCAGCCATGACCACACTCGTACAGGATATCCTGCACGTGCAGGGCGATGGCAATTATGACCTGGCCAAACAGTGGATCGCTGAGAAAGGGGTGATCATGCCGCAGCTTCAGGCCGACCTCGACCGGCTGAACAGTTCCGGCATTCCGGTTGATATCGTCTTTAACCAGGGGAAAAGCGTGATGGAGATGGAGTAGGCAGCGGCCCCACCCCTGCCCCTCCCCATTCGGGGCGGGATGACGATTTAACAATTTGAAAGTTTAACCATTTAACAATGATCATAATACGAATTACCATGAAAAAACTTTTTTTAGTGTGCCTGATGATGGTGACCATCGCTCAGGGTTTATCTGCCGGCAATCCGCCGGACGAAGGAATGTGGCTGCCTATTTTTGTTGAGCAGCTGAATCATGAGGAGATGCGCAAGCTCGGGCTCAGGCTGACTGCGGATGAGATCTACAGCATCAATCATTCAAGTATGAAGGACGCCATTGTCAACCTGGGTGGTTTCTGTACAGCCGAGGTTGTTTCCCCGGAGGGACTTATGCTCACCAACCATCATTGTGGTTACGACGCCATCCAGACCCACAGTTCCATCGATCATGATTACCTGACCGATGGATTCTGGGCCATGACCAGGGATGAGGAATTGCCCAATGAAGGGCTTACTGCCACATTTTTCATCCGGATGGAGGACGTGACCGCAAAGGTGCTTGAAGGAGTCACAGAAGATATGACCGAGGCAGATCGCCAGCAGGCGATATCGGCAGCTATGAAAAAACTGGAAGACGAGGCAGCTGAAGATGGAAAATATGATGTGCAGGTGGTTGATTTTTTTGAGGGGAATGAATATTACCTGTTTGTCTACCAGACCTATATGGATGTGCGTCTGGTGGGAGCTCCTCCCTCGGCCATCGGTAAATTCGGCGGGGATACGGATAACTGGATGTGGCCGCGGCATACGGGCGATTTCAGCATGTTCCGGGTCTATACCGGACCGGATGGCAGCCCGGCACCCTACGCCAAAGAAAATATCCCCTTCAAGGCTCCCTACCACTTGCCGGTATCCGTGAAAGGTTACAAAGAAAACGACTTCGCCATGATCTGGGGGTATCCCGGACAAACCGACCGTTACCGTACATCCTACGGTATCGAACTTACCCTGAAGGACCAGAATCCGGCGATCATCCATGCCGGCAATATCATGCTTCCCCTGTTGAAGCAACAAATGGATGCCGACAAGACCGTCGATATTCAATATGCATCCAAGTACGCCAACCTGGCCAATTTCTGGAAAAATAAGATCGGGGAAAGCAGGGGACTGAACAGACTCCGGGTCCAGGATGAGAAAAAAGCCCTTGAAGATCAGTTTGAACAATGGATCAATGCAGATCCGGCAAGAAAGCAGAAGTACGGAAACGTACTTTCGGATCTGAAGGAAGGTTATGGCTTTCTGAAAGAAAAACAGATTCAGAAGGCGATCTGGTATTACCAGATGCCCCTTTTCGTATCTTCAGCCATGATCTTTCCCTTGCAGAACATGGGACTGGAAGGTGTGCTGGCCAATAAAAACGTAACACAGGAGGACCTGGCTGCCTTTTATGCCCGGTCGGAAGAACACTTCAAGGATTATGACCCTGCAACGGAACAGAAGATCTATGCGGAAGCCCTGAAAATGCTTTTTGAAAACATTCCGGCCGACCTGATGCCCGACATCTTTACCAGGATCATCACTCCTAAATATAAAAATGATTTTCAGGCATTTGCACAGGAAGCATTCGCTACCTCCATCTTTTCAACAAAGACAAATTATGAAACATTCCTGGCAAAACCTGTCCTGAAGAAATTACAGAAAGACCTGATGCAGCAGGTGACAATTTCCATCTATCAGGGCTTAATGGGGATGAATGGGATGTCGGCCGAGGTCGGACCAAAGATTGACCGTGCCAAACGGCTTTTCATTGCAGGATTGCGCGAGATGTCGCCCGGCAAGGTTTTTTACCCGGATGCCAACAGCACCATGCGTCTGACCTACGGCCAGGTGCTGGATTACTTTCCGGCAGATGCGGTCCATTATGAATATTACACGACCCTGGAGGGTGTCATGGAAAAGGAGGATCCCTCCAATGAGGAGTTCATCGTACCGGAGAAACTGAAGGAGCTTTATCAGAAGAAAGACTTTGGGATCTATGCCGAGAAGGGCAAGATGTATGTTTGTTTTCTCACCAATACGGATATCACGGGCGGAAATTCAGGCAGCCCGGTGATCAACGGTAACGGGGAACTCATCGGGATCGCATTCGACGGCAACTGGGAAGCGATGAGCGGCGATATTGCGTTTGAACCTGCATTGCAGCGCACGATCAATGTTGACATCCGGTATGTTCTGTTTATCATTGACAAATATGCCGGAGCGAAGCATCTTGTGAGGGAGATGACGCTGAAAGGCTGAAGCTTATTCTGAGAAAATATTCTCCAGTTTGACCCGAAGATCCTCTCCGCGAAGATTCTTCGCGATGATGACCTGCCCGGGATCCAGCAGCACGTTCGAGGGTATGGAGTTGATTCCGTAGAGCTTACCTGCGGCATTGTCCCAGAACGAAAGATCCGAAACGTGGGTCCAGGTCAGAGTATCCTCTGCGATAGCCTGTAACCACTCTTCCTTGTTGCGATCGAAGGAAACACCGAGTATGTCGAAGCCCAATGGACTGAAATCCCTGTAACAGGTAACCACATTGGGATTTTCAACACGGCACGGCTGACACCAGGAAGCCCAGAAATCCACCAGGACATACTTACCCCTGAATGAGGAGAGGGATACCGGATTGCCGGCGGAGTCGGCCATGGTGAAATCGACAGCCGGCTGCCCAATTGCCACTTTTTTCAGTATGACCACTCTTTCTTTCAGGTCCTTTACATATTGTGACGAATCCAGGGCAGGGGAAAACGCGTCCGTGATTTTTTCAAGATCCTCCAGTTCCAGCATGTAGGAATCGGTTCGCGCAATGTAGGCCGCAGCGAAAGATGCTGGATGCCCGAGAATGAACTGGATCATGTCGTCCTTGTCCTTTTTTTCCAGTATTCTGAACTCTTCATCAATGGCCTTCTTGCCGTCTTCATTCCCCGCAGAATCAGCCAGCAGGTATTGTTCCGACAGCTCCTTGTACCTTTGATAGAGCAGGTCTTTTGAATGCACATAGGCAGTATATTCAGCATGGCTCGCAGAACCTGATATCCCTATCCTGTCGAGGCTGTCGGTGGAACCGGTGATGGTAATGGCAGCATTTTCCACGAAGATGGGCACTCTGCCCGGGGTTCCCTCGAAGCGCAGGTACATCATGGAAGGTGTGATAACCTTTCCTGTCATTTCAAAATTTCCCTGAGAAGCCGCTACCGAATCCCGGGTGACCCAGGTTCCGCCCTGGCGGTTCTGCAACAGGACAACATTACCGGCCAGCCCGCTGACCGATCCCTTGATCGTATATCCGTCTTGCGTTGTGGTTGTACAGGCTCCCAGCAGGAAAATCACGAGTATTGCCAGCAGTAAGTTTCTCATATGTCACTCTGTAAAAGTTAAAAGTTATGCAAAAGTATAAGAATAATCTCAGAGAATTTACCTTAATTAGCGAAAAAAAAGCAAGGGAGGACGACGAACATGGTTCTATCAGGCATTGACTGGTTGATTATCGGGGTCTATTTTCTGGTAAGCATTTCCATTGGCATTTACTTGTCGAAAAGGGCGAGCAGGAGCACCAGTGACTTTTTCCTGACCGGCAGGAACCTCCCCTGGTATATTGCCGGAACAAGCATGGTGGCAACGACCTTTGCTGCTGATACTCCGCTGGCGGTCACCGAGCTGGTGGCGCAAAATGGCATTGCCGGTAACTGGCTTTGGTGGAACATGCTGCTGGGAGGGATGCTCACGGTATTCTTTTTTGCACGGTTGTGGCGGCGGGCAGGCATTCTGACGGACTGCGAATTTGTTTCGATCCGCTATTCGGGGAAAGCTGCGGATTTTTTGCGTGGATTCAGGGCCGTGTATATCGGGATCTTCATGAACATGATCGTCATTGCCTGGGTCAATCTGGCCATGGTGAAGATCCTGCAGGTGATGTTTCCGGAAGTCTTATTTTTCGGCATCAGCCAGGTGAATTTTCTGGGGATTACCTTGTCATCGCACTTACTGGTGGTGGGATGCATCATGCTGTTCGTGGCCGTTTATTCCTCCCTGTCGGGATTATGGGGTGTATCGTATACGGATTCATTTCAGTTCATCATGGCCATGACGGGTTGCATCATTCTGGCCGTTTTTGCAATAAAAGCCCCTCAAATCGGTGGAATTGAAGGGCTGAAAGCACAGTTGCCCGCCTGGTTGTTCAAGTTCACCCCGACGCTGGAAACTGCGCCGGATCCAGTAAGTACCGCCAGTGGTGTGTTAAAGATGAGTGTGGTCGCATTCATTGCCTATCTGGGGGTTCAGTGGTGGGCCAGCTGGTATCCGGGCGCCGAACCCGGAGGTGGCGGGTATGTTGCCCAGCGCATGATGTCGGCCAAAAACGAGAAACACTCCCTGCTGGCCACCCTGTGGTTTCAGATCGCTCATTTTGCGCTGCGTCCGTGGCCCTGGATCATCGTAGGTCTGGTGGCGCTGGTACTCTATCCCGATGAACCCGATAAAGGAGCCACCTATGTCATGGTCATACGGGATCTGCTTCCCGCAGGGCTTCAGGGATTGCTGATGGCTGCCTTTCTCGCTGCCTTTATGTCGACACTGGCCTCTCAAACGGTATGGGGCACATCTTATGTCATCAACGACCTGTTCAGGCCCTATATCAAACCCGGCGCCTCCGAAAAGTATTATGTCAAGGTTTCCCGCATAACCACCTTCATTTTGATCGTGTTATCACTGATCGTGACCACACAGTTCACCAGGATCAGCGATGCCTGGAAATTCATTCTTGCCTGCAGCGGGGGCATCGGCCTGGTGCTGATCCTCAGGTGGTTCTGGTGGCGTATCAATGCCTGGTCGGAAATTGCAGCCATGCTGGCACCTTATGCCATCTACCCGTTCCTCAGAGCACGGGGTGTTGAGTACGAACTGACCCTCATGATCATCGTCCTTTGGTCAACCGTTGTCTGGGTGGTGGTCACCTTCCTGACCCGGCCCACTTCCGATGAAAAGCTCAGGGATTTTTTCAGGCGTGTTCATCCCGGGGGAGCGGGATGGAAAAGAATAGCCCGGGAATTACCTGATGTTCAGGGTGATACGGGATTTAATACGTTGTTCATGAATTGGTTTGCCGGCTGTGGCCTTGTTTTGTTCCTCCTGTTCGGTATAGGCCAGCTCATTTTCAAGGCCTATCTTTCTGCATCCATCTGTGCTTTTGGGGCTTTTCTTTGCGGTTTGCTCATTTACAGGAACATGAAAAAAATGGGATGGGAAAAGGTCATCCGGTAGGGTATTATTTTCTTTTCATAAACAGGAACTGACTTAAAAGAACGAGCAGGGTCGTAAAAACCGTATTGACCAGGATGCGGTAGAGGGTGGCCGGGAAGTCATGGAATCCGAACGCTTCAAGCTGGAACAGAACCAAATGATGCAGGAAGATCAGGATCAGGGAATAGAGCAGAAACCATTGGAATCCCTGGCCACTGATACCGGGCGGCAGCGATGTGTCATAGTCTCTGCCGGTCGACAGCAGCCGTAGCACCGTTGGTCGCATGAATGCCATAAAGACCGACGCAGCTGCATTCATTCCCAGCGTATGGGAGAACAGATCGACAAAAAACCCGATCAGAAAGGATGACAGAAGCAGCATCCACCCCGGAGTCTCAAATGGAAGCAGCAGAATGAACAACACATACAGGTAAGGATCCAGGTAACCCCTGAAGTTGATGTTGTTCAGGATGAAGACCTGGATCAAAACCAATACCACGAACCGTATGATATTCCTGATGGTCATTGTATTTCTTCCATTCCGGTTGCTTCCCGCAATCTGTCAAATTCTTCTTTGTGAAAATCCTTGACTATATAAACATTTCCCATGCTGTTATAGTCCACCGAAAAATCGATCCGCAGGGTATAGAAATTATCTCCCTCGTCCATGTCGATATCGCTGACCGTACCGATCAGGATCCCTTTGGGGAAGATCTGGGACATTCCGCTGGTGATCACCGTATCCCCGATCGCAACCACGGCGTGCGTAGGCACATCCGTGAGGGTGCCGTACCTGTAGCTGAGGCCGTTCCACATCAATGTTCCCAGTTGGTTCGTATTTTTGATCGCTGCGCTGATTTTTGTCTGGCTGTGCAAAATCGGCAACACCGTACTGAAATTCCGGGAGACCTCCTTGACGATTCCAACAATGCCATCCGGGGCAACCACCGCCATATCTTTCCGAATCCCGTGAAGGATACCCTGATTCAGCATGATGAAATTATTGGCCTTATTTACCGTATTGCTCACCACCCTGGCAGGGACATACTGATAGACCTGTCCGTAAACGGTATCCCTGACAAGGATATCCTCTATTTCTCCAACGGTAAGGGAATCGCTGAGAATGGAACGCAGGATGGCATTTTCTTCAGCAAGGTCCTGATTCACTTTTTTAAGTAAAAAAAAGTTGACAACCGAATGAAATGAACGATTGATGGATCCTGTAACCTGGTTTGTGGAATTGATGATGACGGTTCGCTGGTAATATGAATGATTGGAAATCAAGATAATGGAGATTATTTCCAGAATCATGAACAGAATGAGAAAGTTATTTTTTAGAAGGAATGCAAACAGGTTTCGCATCGGGAACGATTACTTGATAAGGAACGGGAACTTATTGAAGTTCTTCAGAGCGATTCCTGTACCCCGGGCAACAGCCCTGAGGGGATCGTCGGCCATGTGAACCGGCAGTTTGGTCTTGAGTTGTATACGTTTGTCCATGCCCCTGAGCAGAGATCCACCGCCAGCCAGGTAAATACCTGTGCGATAGATGTCGGCCGACAGTTCAGGGGGGGTCATTTCCAGGGCGTTCAGTACCGCAGCTTCGATCTTGGAAATGGATTTATCCAGTGCGTGGGCAATTTCAGAGTAGTTAACCGTGATCTCTTTGGGTATGCCTGACAGCATGTCGCGGCCATGAACCGCAAAATCATCGGGTGGATTGTCAATTTCGGTCATGGCTGCGCCCACTTCGATCTTGATGCGCTCGGCCGTCCGTTCGCCGATGTTGATATTATGCTGTTTCCGCATGTATTCTTCGATATCGGCATTCATGTCGTCGCCGGCTATTCGGATGGATTTATTGTTCA
Source organism: Bacteroidales bacterium (assembly GCA_035342335.1). Taxonomy (NCBI): domain Bacteria; kingdom Pseudomonadati; phylum Bacteroidota; class Bacteroidia; order Bacteroidales; species Bacteroidales bacterium. The sequence goes on along the minus strand of DAOQWY010000033.1, from coordinate 4,050 downwards.
CAATTCCGCCAAGAGCGATGACGGCAATTTCCGTGGTTCCGCCGCCGATGTCGATGACCATATTACCGGTTGGTTCCAGTACGTCGATGCCGATCCCGATGGCTGCAGCCATAGGTTCGTGGATCAGCCTGACTTCCTTTGCCCCGGCCTGTTCGGCTGAATCTTTTACCGCTCTTTCCTCAACTTCCGTTATCCCTGAGGGGATGCAGATGACCATTTTAAGGGCCGGGGGAAAGATCGAATTGGTAAATCCGATCATTTTGATCAGTTCCCGGATCATATACTCGGCCACCTGAAAGTCAGCGATCACTCCGTCCCTCAGCGGGCGTATCGTCCGGATGTTTTCATGGGTTTTCCCATGCATCATCATCGCCTTTTTCCCGACAGCGAGGATCTTATTGGTGCTTCGCTCCAATGCCACGATGGATGGTTCATCGACGACCACTTTGTCGTTATAAATGATGATCGTGTTGGCTGTCCCCAGATCGATGGCAATTTCTTTTGTTAAAAATGATAAAAGTCCCATTGGATAATCCCGTTATTTAATGTTTAAAATGTCTGATACCCGTAAAAACCATTGCAACATGATGCGTGTCGCAAAAATCGATCGAATCCTGATCCCTGACCGAACCTCCGGGTTGTACGATCGCCGTAATTCCCGCGGCATGCGCAATTTCCACCGAATCGGCAAACGGGAAGAACGCATCTGATGCCAGCACGGCTCCCTGCAGACCGAAACCAAATCCCCTGGCCTTTGCGATGGCTTGTTTTAGCGCGTCCACCCGTGATGTCTGACCTATTCCGCTGGCCAGTAATTGTTTGTTCTTTGCCAGCACAATGGCATTCGAACGGGAATGCTTGACGATCTTGTTGGCAAAAACCAGATCGTTCAGTTCCTGTCGGGAAGGTACATCACGCGTGACCGGTTTCATATCCGTCACCGTTTCGGTTTTCAGGTCCTTTGACTGTTCGATGACTCCGTTTAATGCGGAACGAAAAGTACGATCAGGCAGACAAACCTGTTTCTGTTGCAAAATTATTCTATTTTTCTTTGTTCCGAGCAGTGCCAGTGCCTCTTTTTCAAACCCGGGAGCCAGGATGATCTCAAAAAAGAGGGAATGGATCTGCTGTGCACAGGCAAGTCCGATGGGAGCATTTGTAACCAGCACGCCGCCGAAGGCAGATAACGGATCTGCCGCCAGGGCATCCTTCCAGGCCTGTGTCAGGTCTGGCCGGCTGGCCAGTCCGCAGGCATTGTTATGTTTGATGATGGCGAAGGTGGGTTCATCAAATTCACTGATCAGATGCAGGGCAGCGTCAAGATCACCTATGTTGTTGTATGAGATTGCTTTTCCCTGAAGCTGTGTGAACACTTCCCCGGGATGACCGTAGAAAATGCCATCCTGGTGCGGATTCTCTCCGTAACGAAGCTGATTTGCATGGAGGATGCTCTGTTTGAAGGCACCTGGTTCTCCATGCCTGAAATGCTGGTAAATGAGGGTATCGTAATGTGAACTGACATTGAATGCCTGAAGGGCAAACCATTTTCGTTCATCCAGTGTGAAAGCGCCCTGATGTTTTGTGTACAGATCAACAAAGACATCGTAAAGATCCGAGGAGGGAACCACCACCACATCGTGGAAATTTTTGGCAGCGGCCCTTATCAAAGCAATTCCCCCGATATCGATCTTTTCAATGATCTCGTGCTCATCACCGGTACTGCGTATGGTCTCCTCAAACGGATAGAGATCCACGATCACCAGGTCAATGGAAGGGATCTGGTAAAAGTCCATCTGCATCCGGTCCTCATGATGATCCCTGCGGCCCAGGATCCCTCCGAATATCTTGGGATGAAGCGTTTTTACCCTTCCTCCGAGTATCCCTGGATATGAGGTGAGCGATTCAACCGTCTGGGCCCTGATTCCCAGATTCTGGATGAAATCATAGGTTCCGCCGGTCGAATAGATGTCCACCTCGTTCTTTTCCAGTATCCGAACGATATCCTCCAGCTTATCTTTTGAATAGACTGATATAAGGGCAGTTTTGATCTTTTTGATGTCGTCCATGATGAAAAAAAACACCAGAATAGGTGACCGGCGCCTGAAATGATGGTACCGGCAGGGTCCTGATTCTTAAAAAGTTTGCAATGTTATTAAAAATCAGGGCATAAAACAATGAAATCCCTATTAAAAATTAATAATAATTATACCTTTACACATCCATTCAAAAACTGCGATGCTTTTTTTTAAACTCCTGATCGAAAGTTATTTGTTTGCCATCAATGCGATCGTCATCAATAAGGTCCGGACGGTACTCTCATTGAGCGGCATAACCATCGGTATTTTTTCGATCATTTCCGTGTTCACTGTTTTTGATTCCATGGAAATGGCCATTAAAAACAGCCTTTCAACACTGGGCAATGATGTCCTTTTTGTCACCAAGTGGCCCATGATTGGAGATGCCAACATGCCCTGGTGGAAGTACTGGAACCGGCCTGAACCATCGATCACTGACCTGAGAGAGGTCCAGCGCAGAACCCAGGCGGCGGAAGCGGCAGCCATTGATTTTGCCCTTTCGCGGACCATCAAATATCAGGGTAATTATGTGGAGAATGCTACCGTTCATGCTGTTTCACAGGATTATGATAAGGTCATTTCCTTTGAATTGGCCGATGGACGGTATTTCACTCCCATTGAATCAGCCAGTGGAAAGCCGGTCGCCATCATAGGCCATGAAATTGCTGTGAACCTTTTCGAAAACCTGGATCCCATCGGGAAGGATATCAAAGTGATGGGTAGCAAAGTGGAAGTGATCGGGGTGATCGCAAAAGAGGGGAGCGATAATTTCGGGAACAGTCACGATTCGCAGCTTTTACTGCCCATCAATTTTGCCAGGAACTATGTGAACACCAACGAAATTGGGATGACGATCATGGTCAAGGCAAAAACAAATGTCTCAACGGAGGAGTTAAAGGATGAACTCATCGGCGTGATGCGTTCCATCAGGAAACTAAAACCTTCGGCTGAAGATAATTTTGAGATTGGCGAGATCAGCCAGCTAACGGCTTTCCTGGATAAGATCTTTGGAGTGATCAGCATCGTCGGATGGATCATCGGGGGATTTGCGCTCCTTGTAGGGGGATTTGGCATTGCAAACATCATGTTTGTTTCCGTTAAGGAACGGACCAGCCAGATCGGAATTCAGAAATCACTTGGGGCAAAAAACTATTTCATCCTGCTGCAGTTTATTTTTGAAGCAGTCTTCCTGTCCCTGTTTGGCGGAATCCTGGGATTGATCCTGGTTTACATTGGCACGGTGATCGCCGAAAAACCCATCGGTATGGAGCTGTTCCTGACCGGGGAGAACATTCTTATAGCCTTGCTGGTGTCGGGTGGAATCGGGCTGATCTTTGGATTCATCCCTGCGTATTCAGCGGCACGGCTGGATCCTGTCAAGGCCATGCGCTCCACGTTTTAACGACCGGAAGCCCTCAGGTCATAGATCCGCAGGTCCTCATTTTCAAAAATGATGGGGTGGGGAATCTTCGGCAGATCACCTGCCACCCTGTTCCTGTTTAAAAAGAAGAATCTGCATCCTTTGGCTGCCACCTCTTCCAGGGCTGTTCCGCTGAAAATATCTTCATTCTGGCAGGTCCAACCCCTGCGGTGGGTGAAATAGATATCCACCGGACTGGTACCGCCATTGATCACGATCAGGTCATCCCGCCCGCTCACCCGGTCGGCATACGCTTCCAGCTCCGGCAGGTACTTGTTTTCCGGCTTTATCCTGAAATCATGCTGCTGGTTGACGATCCCCTCCAGCAGGATGACCGCTGTCAGCACGCATCTCACCCACGGCCTGTCCACCAGGCTGATCAGGTAGCCTGCGCCCAGTGCCATCACAGGAACATAAGGGATGATGTAATAATTATGATGGGGGAAATTGTATCCGGCCTTGATGATGAAAATGACGAAAACGGCAGTCAGCAGCAGAAAAGTTTGGGTGATCTTTTTCTCTTTCCTGATGAATGCCAGGCAAATACCTGTCAGG
>DAOQWY010000032.1 GCA_035342335.1 Bacteroidales bacterium | reverse complement strand
AACCGGAATTCGGCCTGATGTATGAAATGTCGCCCGGTACCGCTTTCAAGCTGGGCCTGAAATACTATACCGGATTCAAGTCGGGTGAACTGGATACCCAGGGATATCTTACCATCAGCGCAGGTTTTGCATTCAGCTTTTGAAGCTTTCACCAAAAGTAACACAAATACAAAACAAGATTGAAAGCAAGATTATTATATATGATAATCATTTTCCTGGCTCTGGGTACAGCGTCCCAGAGCCAGGAGATGAATTATGATCCGAAAGGCAATCCTGATAAATGGAACGTAGAGATCACTCCGTTCCTGGTATTACCATACGTAAGTGGTGAGGTACAGTCTGAGCTCCTCTCCGAAGAATTTGGGATTGATCCGGCAGATTTTCTGACATCCCTCGGCGGAACATTCATGATGGACCTGGCCCTGTCGAAGGGGAAGTTTTTCGCTTCCGCCGGTTACATCTATAATTATAATGGCGTAGAGAAAATCCTGTGGTCAAGTGAGAATGGCAAGCATTATTTCACTGCAAAACCTGAGCTGCAAAGGCATATCCTGGATGTAAGCGCAGGGATGAGATTAAGGCTGGGGGATAAATTCATCCTTGATCCCTTTGCAGGATTTCGATACACCTATTATCACCTGTTCGGAGAAATGGAAGGGAACATTGCCATAATAGAAATCGATGAGCATAAAGATTTCTGGGACCCGGTCCTGGGCATGCAGGCACATTACTATCCGCACCCGAGGGTTCCTGTCGAATTAAGGGTTGATTTCGGAGGATTTGGTGCTGGTTCTGAATTTATCTGGTCCACATGGTTCAACAGTGGTTATACTGTTTCCCCTGTCGTTGACCTGATAGCTGGCTTTGCCGCACTGTCGAACAAATATGAATCTGAAACCGGATCAGGGCGTACTTACGGAATGACTTCAATAACATACGGATTTGATCTTGGTGTTCGGTTTTGTATTCCATCCAGAGGCAAAGACCCAGATGTTTTCAAGAAAGCAAAGCCAGAATAAATTCATGTATTGCTGACCCGTGTTGCGGTCAGGGGGAAACGAAACGGATCCAGGTATCATGGAAGAAGAAGAAAAATATAAAGTATCATCCGATGCCAGGAGCAAGCCATTGACAGGTGGTAAGAACTACAGGTTGCATTTACCGCCAAACATTCCAGCCAGGAACTTCTGGTCAGTGATCGTTTATGACAACCGGACCCATCTGATGATCCATGCCGGTCAGCCGTGGCCATCCATTCACGGCCATTCCGGGAAACTTACGTATAATCAGGATGGTTCTTTAGATATTTACTTTGGACCAAAGGCTCCGGACGGAAGAGAGAATAACTGGATACAGACGATCCCGGGGAAAGAATGGAACATGATCCTGCGCCTGTACGGCCCTCTGGAATCCTGGTATGATAAGACCTGGAGGCCCGGTCAGATCGAAGAGTGGGAAGCCATTACTGAATAGGAGATGAAAAAACTGCTATTCTTGTTTTTATTCTTGCCCCAGATCAGCAGCCTGCACGGTCAAACTCTGCCGGATACCCTGAACATACAGGAGAATGGCGGAGCGGCAGCAGATGATCCTTCACAGTTCTTTACACGGGTAGAACTTTTCAATGAGTTCCAGCATTATCCTAATGGTGTCAATCTGAACCAGACTGTACTGAGAACTGTTCTGAAGATCGGGAAACGATTCACCACCCGGCTTGATGTACCCTTTGTGTATAATTCCGGTTCCCCATCCGCTGACTATGAACACTTTGGACTTGGAGATATTTCATTTCGTCTTCTGGGTTACAGATTCTTTCAATCGAAAAAGTCGGCCCTGACTGCATCTGTTGAAATCAGCCTGAATACGGCACAATCTCCACTCCTTGGTACAGGAAAGAATGTGATCATGCCGGTTATTAGTTACAGTTCGATGCTGAAAGATAAAAAACTGCTTCTTGCCATGGTGTTTCAGCAGGCAAATTCTTTCGGTGGCGACAAAGAGAGAGAGACGATCAGTTTTTCGAAATTACAGGTAATCTTACTTACCCTGTGGACAAGAAAAATGTGGACGGTTCTGGCACCCGAGTGGTACATTGATTATGTGCATGGCGGTGTGTCAATGAACCTTGAAGCCAGGTTTGCATTTGCGCCGGTTCGCCGTATCAATTTATGGGCACAGACAGGAGTTGGAGTATTTGGCGATTTCGTTGCACGTTATCAGTGGGGTGGAGAAGTTGGTTGCCGCTATTTCTTTCTGAAAAATTCAATTTTAAAGAAGAACAGCAGATGAACCTTCTCAGGCCGGTCTTATTCAAATCACAGCTGGAAAATCTGAGAAAGTAATAGTTTGGTGGATGATTCATGGTTAATAAATAAAAATCACAGTTATGAAGATAAGTCATTTATTTCAGCTGGCCGGAATGTTCTTAATTCCGCTTTTTATGGTATTGATACCATTATTCCTTGGTAAGTATTATGGTATTTACAGTATTAAAAAATCGCCAACTATTCTGAATGCTCCGATTGGCACTGCAGTGGGTGCGGCATTTGGCCTTTTGGCTTTCATGCTCGCTTTTACATTTCAAATTGTTGCCAATCGCTACGATTCACGCAAAGAATTGCTGCTGGAAGAAGTTACAAACATACGAACGACTTACCTGAGGGCAGGATTGATACCGGAACCATTCCGGTCTGATACAAAAAAGCTGATTACTGAATATGTCGATCTTCGTCTTGAGGTTGCCGATGATTACTCGAAGCTTGATCATATGATATCCCGTTCCCAGCAGATACTTGACACGTTTTGGGATTACACTGAACAACTGGCAGAGCAGGACCGGAGTTCGGAAGTGTACGCACTTTACATAACATCAGTAAATGATCTGGTTGATAATTATAATCAGCGTGTATCCATGACGCTTGAATATCGTATTCCTGTCGCAATCATCGTGGTTTTGTTCATTATCGAAGTCTTATCCATGTTTGCTCTTGGTTATAATTTCGGGATTTCAGGAAAAGGAACATACAGTATCAACCTCATACTTGCCATTGTTTTTGCCGTGGTCATGTTTTTAATTTTAGCTCTTGACCGTCCTGAAACAGGGCTGGTTAAACTCAATACAAAACCTTTGATCACTTTACAGAATCAATTGCGCAGTATGTAATTCCCGGCTTTGACACTCGTTGCCCTGTTGATACTCTGAAATCCTTGAATCTGCGCTTTGAGGGTATAATACTCCCCAAAATTCGGACCACTGGTTAAGTTGAAAAAACCTCTAAATTTACCAGTGTTATGAAAAAAAACAGACGAAAATTTACAACAACCGTAAAGGGTTAGTCATGAATACTGATGGCTCTATTGATTCATTATTTGGGCCTGAGGCTCCATCCGGTAAAGAACACAACTGGGTAAAAACGATACCAGGTAAACGCTGGTATTTGATTCTAAGCCTTTATGACCTGAAAGATTCTGTTAATTTTGAGTCCTGGAGTCCGGGCGAGATTGAAGAAGTGGATATGCTTATCTAAAGCAGCCGTTTTTTTTGAAGGTCATAAATCAAATCAGAGATATTCTTAAAATCGGTCTTTTCCAGTATATTGCCACGATGAGTGTTTACAGTATAGACGCTCAGAAACAATCTTTCAGCTATTTGATTACTATCCAGGCCCGCTTCTATCAGCTTGATGATCTCAAACTCACGATTGGTAAACGGTATTCCGATTTTAAGCATTTCTTCATCCGGGTACCTGAAAAGAGACAGATCATCACCTACATAGTAATGATAACCATACTTAGGTTTTTTAAAAGATTCGATATTGGTATGAACCTGAAGTAGAAAGACTGTCTTGTGGATTTCGCTGTAAAAGAATAATAATTGAAACAATAAATCTTCATATTTCCCTTCTGAATTTCTTATCCTGATATTCATTGACAGATAAGTTTTGCCCTTTTTTGCATTATACAGATCATTGGCAAAATCCATCAATTTCGATCTGCCCAGAGTATGTTTATATATGTCATCAGGATGCGTTGCTTCAAAAAAATGGTATGCATTGAGCTCCTCATGCGGTATGCCAATCATTTTTGCACTTCGTGTACTTGCCCAGATGATCTGTATGAGGACAAGATCGGCAACATGGAAAAACTGATTGTGCTGTTCTGAAAACTCCTCCAGTTCCAGTATCAAAGGGTCATTCCGGTCGATCCCTTTGAATCCTGCCGGTGAGTATGTTTCAATAAATTTTAAATATAAGCGATAGTTATCCGTATCCGATTTCATTTTGATAGAATAAATTTATGAAATTCTTGAGCAAAATTAAAAATAATAATGAATATACGGATTAATAGCTATTGTTTGGTGGGCGGGGCACAGCTAATTTTGTAGATCAAATGGCACTACAGGATATATGGTAAGTCTGGCAGAGCACAACAGAAATAATGAAAATAAGGATTCAGGTTAAGGTGGATCCTTAATACCTTACAGATAGTCTTAACTCAATCAATCATTAATAACTAACATTATGACAAGTCAAATTAAAAGAACAGCACCAAACATGGATGAGATTATTGCCGAAGCTAAAAAAGCAGGCAAGCTCGACACAGTTCCACTGGACTGGAATGAAGTGTATTACACCAACTGTCCGCTGATTTCGGCCAGTAATGTTGATCAGGAACTGGGCTGGACCAAGGAAGAGTACAAAAAGATTGGCGTTCACTACCAGTATATGCGCGCCCGAAAGGAAAACAACTGGTACCCGCACTACATCCATAACATGGATAATTTAATCCGTTTTGGTGGTTTGTTCCCTCCAATACATGTTCATGCCGATATCCGCCGGACAGTACTGCTGGGAGTTACCCATGCACCCAGGGAAGGTGGCGTAATGATGGTTCGCTCCCGTGACGATATTTATCGCATGTGTGAACTGAAAGGAAAAAAAATCGGCCTTTCACGAAGCCAGAATAAAATTAAAACCGACTGGTGGGGAATTCAGGAGGAACAGGGCATTGAACTGATGCTGCGCCTGAATGGAATGACACGCGATGATGTACAAATAATTGAATTCCCTTATGCCGACGACTGGTACGATAATCCGGAAATGATGGGTCCGGAAATGGAAAATCCATCGGAATTGTGGATAAAACGCGACGGAAAACACGATTTGGCTTTCCGGCCTCTCGAGACAGCACTGGAAAAAGGTGTTATAGATGCTATGTACATGCAGACTGGTCCGCTTCAACAACTTACAGAAGCAACCGGAAATTTCAAGTCCATCGAAGACCTTTCAAGATATCCCGACTGGACACTCCAGGTTGCCAATATTCCTGCTGCCATTACCTGCAGCGATGTGATGGCCGAGAAACATCCCGAACTTGCCGTAACATTCCTGAAAGGTATGATCAAGGCCGGACGTTGGGCCAATGAGCACAAACACGCTGCTGCTGTAATCCTTAACAAAGGAACCTTTTACCTCGATGTGGAACACACGTATGAAGGCATCAAACCAATCGACCTGGTACCAAATCTGTCGCCTCAGAATCTTCGGTCGGTTGAAATCGGCAAGGACTTTATGCTGAGCCATGCTTACATCAAAAACGACTTCGATGTTATGAAATGGGCTGCGCCGGAATTCCTTGAAAAAGCAGCCAGAGAATTGCTGGAGGAAGAATGGAAGAAGAGAACCACTGCTAAATTGCCTTCAGCGGCTGCATCACTTCAATCGGGGGGACGGCTGGGGTAAATATTGTAGTTCCAAAGATGCGGTGAAGCATTCAAACCTGTGCAAAGAGGCTATAGCAAACCCTTTTTTTTCAGATCGTAGATCACCTCGGTGATCGAGGCTTTCTGTGATTTCTCAAGAATATTGGACCGGTGCGTACTGATCGTATACACGCTTCGGTGAATCTTTCCGGCGATTTCCTTACTGCTATATCCTTCTTCGATAAGTTCAATGATCCTGAATTCAGATTCTGTGAACAAAGTCCCGGACATCAGGAGTTGCTCATCAGGGAAACGAAAGTAACTTCGGTCTTCTCCGACATAGAAATGAAATCCCTTGTGAATTCTAAACAATTCGCTGATGTCTGTGATAACCAGGATGAGAAAAGTGGATTCATAGGGGACCGGGCTGTAGAAGATGAAAGCCTGGTAGAGCAAATTAGCCATCTTACCATCCGGCTTTCTTGATCTGAAATTTGAAGAGTAAATCCGGTTACCGCCTTTTAGGATGTACAACTCCTGGGCGTCGTTGAGCAGTTTGGCCCGGAGCATGTGGTGCCTTCGCAGGTCATCCGCATGCGTGCTGGTAAGAAAGAACCCGGGAGATACCTTTTCCGGTTCGATCCCGAACATTCCATATACTTGTTTGCTGATGAACAATATATCCAGCAGGATGACATCAGCGATGTAAAAAAGCTGGTTGTTCGAATCCATCTTCCGGTTCAGCTCGATCAGCAAGGGATCACTGTCATTGACTCCTTCGATTCCAGCCCTGGCATAGGCGGTGAAAAAGTCATGAAATATACGGTAATCATAGTGTTCAGGAAGCATGGGCAAACTGAGTCTCAATTTGTTTTTGCCGTCAAAGGTATAAAAAATACTGATTTATCTGTATTGTAATCCCTGCCGGCTGAATGTAATTTTACCGGCTGGATTATGCCATACGAATCAATTTATTAACAGAATGGAGGACATCGACAAATTAGTGATCAAACTGAAGGTTTTGGATAATAAGATCAATAAACTTGAATCACTGGCTAACGAGGTTGTCCGGGAAGTTGATTCCGTGTTCAAAAAAAAAATCAGGGAGTTGGATCAAAAAAGAGAAACAATATTGAATAAGCTCGTGCAAATTCAGGATTCATAGTTAATACTAATCAAAATTTATCATGTAATGACAACAAATGCAACAAGTGTCCCTTACTATGTTAAACCGGGACGAAAACTGGAAGGTAAATCCTATGAAGGCACTGCCAAAGTAAATGCAAGCGATGCCCGCATTGACGTACTCAAAGAGTTGATGCGCAGCACGCCACCCCCCATCGATTTCGAACGGGTAATTGTGATGAAGGAAGTATATGAAGCCACGGAAGGCTATCCCAACATCATCCGCAGAGCAAAATTCTTTGCCGAGTTGCTCGACCGCAAGAAAATCTACATTGACGACAACCTGCTTATAGGAAGCATGGGTGGCTCTCTCAATGCCATTTATACCTACCCCGAGTGGCAGGTTGGCTGGATGATTGAAGAAAACACCATTGAAACATCAAAAACTCCGGAAGAAAAAGCAGCCAACCAATGGGTACTGGATTACTGGAGCAAGCGTTCACAGGTGCCCCGCGTACTGGAGATCTATGAAAAACGGTACGGTGTCGATCCACGGCCAATTTATGAATCAGGTTATGTGGTCAGCTTTTTCGACTGGCCTGCCGGTGGCGGTAACCTCAATTACCCCCGGGTGTACAACGAAGGTTTGGCCAGTATGATTAAAGAAGTGAAGGAACGCATGTATGAACTGGAGATGCGCCTGCCCAATAAGGAGAAATTCTATTTCTACGAAGCCAGTCTTATAACGATGAATGCCATTGTACGCTATGCGAACCGTTACGCCAAACTGGCCCGTGAAATGGCAGAAAAAGAGAAAGATGCAAAACGCAAAGCCGAACTTATCTCACTGGCTGAAACCTGCGAACGTGTTCCCGAACATCCTGCCCGTAACCTGCGTGAGGCCATTCAGTGCCACTTCTTCTGCCATATCGTGGCAGAAATTGAACAGGTGGGCTGTGGCTATTCGGAAGCTTATCTTGGCCAGAACCTGGAACCTTTCTACCAGCGCGACCTGGCGGCAGGCTTGATCACATTTGAAGATGCTTCCTTTATGTTAAAGAACATGATCATCAAGCTGAACGAAATAGGGTATTACTTCGGAGAAAAAGTAGCGCTGCAAAACTCAGCCGACCTTGGACAAAGCATTACGCTGGGAGGATATGATGAAAATGGAGGACATGCACATGCAGAAATGGACTTTGTGGTTTTGGATGCCAGCAACTACCTGCACCTGCCGCAGCCTCCTCTTACGCTTTGCTATACACCAAAAACACCCGGCAAGCTGTTGGAAAAAGTATTGGATGTAATCGGTACAGGTATCGGAATGCCACAGATCGTGAGCGGTGAAGCCATGATGAAACGTGCTTTGCACCTTTGGCCCGAATCGAAAGCAGGAAAACTGCCGCTCGAAAAAGCCAGGCGTACCTGTATAGGCGCGTGTGTCGGAAGTTATATTCCTTACGAAACCGGCCACCCCGTGGAAGGTCAGCCTAACCTGGGCAAAATACTTGAAGTTACCCTGAACAATGGCTTGGACCCGCGCACTAAAAAGCAGGTAGGACCCAAAACGGGAAATCCCGAAGATTTCAAGACATTCGACGACCTTTATGCTGCGTTTGAAGGCCAGCTTAAATACAACCAGGAAGTACTCAGAAGAGGTGCCTGGATAGCCAGTATGCTGGCTGCTGAATACCTGCCGGTAACCTGGCGTTCGGTTCTTACCATAGGATGTATCGAATCAGGTTTGGATGTATGGCACGGCGGTGCCAACTACTATACGGTAGCACAGATTTCGGTGGGGCAGGTAGATGCTGCAAACGGACTGATGGCCATCAAGGACCTGATATACGACAAGAAAAGACTTACCTGGACCGAACTTAAGGCAGCGCTTGCCGCCAACTTTGAAGGCGAGCATGAACGCGTACACAAAATGGTGTATGTTGATGCGCCTAAATACGGTAACAACATCCAAGAAGCGGATATGATGGTAAGAAGGGTCAACGACAGCATACTGGCTGCCTTTAATGCTGTAGATGGCGGTGGTAATTATCTTGGCAAGGATACGCTATACACCACTTCCCTCGACCAATACACCAAGAGTATCCATAACCTGATGGGTAAAGTAACCGGAGCATTGCCTACCGGTAAAAAAGCCGGGCAGGCGCTTACCGATGGCAGCTTATCGGCCATGCCGGGTACCGATGTAAACGGACCTACCGCGTTGGTAATGTCAGCCTCTGTGGGTAACGACCCTGTGAAATGGACAGCCACCCACATGAACATGAAAGTACAGCCCGACCAGTTGAAAACCCGCAAAGGCAGGGATCAGGTGCTAAGCCTTGTAAAAACGCTTTTCGACAATGGCGGCTACCACATTCAGTTCAACTGCCTGGATACCGAAATGCTTCGCGATGCACAGAAACATCCGGAAAATTACCGCGACCTCGTTGTTCGCGTTGCAGGCTTCAGCGCCTTCTTCACCAAGCTGGATGTTGGTGTACAAAACGAAGTCATAGAGCGTACGCTTCAGACGTTCCACTGAAATAAACAGAGATCGCCGGTGCGGGAAAACCCGTGCCGGCATTTTTCTATCATTGAAATGAAATAAAAAAACATGATTATGAAAGATATTAAACGAGTAGCCATTGCACTGGGAGCAGGTTTTACTCCCGGTATTAATGCCATCATCATTGGTGCTGCTATCACAGCCCACCGGCAAGGGTGGCAGGTGGTTGGCATCCGCGATGGTTTTGAGGGATTGCTCTTTCCGGAGCGCTATCCCAACAATGGGTTGATTGACCTTGGGCCTGAGGCCATTGGTAAGTTGAATCCGCTAAACAGCGATGCCATGGGTACCGCTTCAATGGTTGATCCCTTCAATGTGCGCACCATCAATGAATTGGAAATGGTTGAAGAGGTCGATCTATCCGATTCATTACTGGGGAATCTGAAAAAAGAAGGCATTGATGCTGTGATCGCCATCATGATGGGGCGCGGCCTGAGCATCCTTCACCGGCTCAACCAAAAAGGCCTGCAGTCGGTATGCATTCCCCGTTCCGTCGAGAACGACATGGCAGCTACGGCGGTGACCTTTGGATTCAATACCGCCCTGAGCTTTACCATTGAAATGCTCGACCGGGCAATGGAAGCAGCAAAATCTGCAAAAAAAGTGGGCGTAATAGAAGTATTGGGTTCACGGTCGGGCTGGCTGGCCTTGCAAAGCGGCATTGCCGTGTTGGCCGATGCCGTGGTGCTGCCGGAACATCCGTGCGATGTGCAAAAACTGGCCGGACACCTGAAAAGCAGAATAAACCGGGAGCGCCCTTATGGACTGGTCGTAGTAGCAGAGGGAGCCTCCTTTACCAACCTGCCGGGAGCTGTTTCTGAAAAAATCAATATGCTGAAGAAAGCTCTCAGTCCGCTTGCCAGTGAAGATGACAGCAACCAGTACGTGATCAGCCGCAGTGGAAAAGCAGCGACTGTATTATCCCATGCCCTGCAACAAATGATGACGGATGATATATTCCCGTTGGTACTCGGACCCTGGTCACGTGGCGGACACGCAACTGCGGTTGATCGCCAACTTGGGCTGGTTTACGGTTCAGCAGCCATTCGCGCAGTGAAATCAGGGCAATTCAGTACGATGGTTTCGTTTATGCCACCTGAAATGCAGTTTGTGCCGCTCATCCAGTCGTTAAACAAAGTGCGCACCGTGCATGATGAGAGTTATTTTATTGATATCGCCCATTTGTTGGGAATTTTCACCGGATCATAAATTATAAGATTATGGAAGAATATTTGAATATAAAAGGCAGGGTATTGAACATCCAGCGCTATTGCGGCGAGGATGGACCCGGAACCCGCACAACCGTTTTTGTAAAAGGGTGCTCCCTGCGATGCAAATGGTGCAGCAATCCGGAAAGCATTAAGCTGAAGTATGAACTGGACTTTAACCGCAAACTTTGCAAGGGAGCGGCAGCTTGTGGCATTTGTATGAAAGCGCCCTTCCCTGAAGGCGCATTTTATGTGGTGGATGGCCCGGATGATAAGGTGCAGGCGAACTGGGACCTGGCCAACATTACTGAGGACCTGGCAGAGCTCTGCCCTACCGGAGCCATCGGAATCTTTGGCAAGGAAATGACTGCCCGCGAGGTGCTCGATGAAGTATTGAAAGATGAGAGCATGTACCGCAATACCGGTGGCGGTGTGACGATCAGTGGCGGTGAGTGCCTGCTGCAACCCGATTTTGTGGCCGCCATATTGCGCGGGGCGCAGGAAAGCGGCATCCATACAGCCATAGAAACAGCCGGAAACGTGCCCTGGGAGTACATGGAAAAGGTGCTGCAGTATGTTGACCTGATGCAGCACGATAACAAGCTGATGGATCCTGAACGGCATAAGAAATGGACCGGGGTTAGCAACAAACGCATCCTGGAAAATTTTAAAAAAGCCTACGAAACTTTTCCCGACAAGCAATTTATCACGCGCACACCCACCATTCCCGGCATCAACGCCAATGAAGAACATATACGTGCCGTTCTTGATTTTATCAAACCCTATAAGAATGTGATTGACTACGAGTTGCTACCCTATCACCGTTATGGTCTGGGTAAGTACGTGTTCCTCGGCAAGGTATACGAATTGAAAGACTTTGAATCACCTTCTCCGGAATTGCTTGCACATCTGCGCGGGATCATCAATGAAGCCTTCGGGCGCGAGAATCAGGAGAAATAAAAGGATTGCAGATATACGATTATGGATTAGACAAATCCATATTCAGAAATCATCGGATCGTATTCCAAAATCATAAAATTGACACTAGCACATAAAACAGGAAAACTATGATTAAGCATGTCGGACATGGAGGCATTCTCCGTCGCATCGCGATCAATGTGGGTGCCGGATATCTTCCTGGAATTAATACCATCATTACGGGAGCTTCCCAGGCAGCTGGCCAGTTGGGATGGGAGATTATCGGAATCCGCGATGGGTTTGAAGGCTTGTTGCACTCCGATCATTACCCTGATACCGGATTGCTTACCCTCAGCCCGCAAATGGTCACAGTCCATGAGCTCTCCCTGGTAGGCACTTTAGGCCAGGCACCCAGGATCGATCCGTTTAATGACACCTCGCTTCATAATGACGGGGTGGATCATTCTGATGAAATAGTAAAAAGGCTGAAGGAAGAAAACATTGACGCATTGATTTCAGTTGTCGGTAATCAGGGGCTTCATATACTTTATAAGCTCCATCGCAAGGGATTGCATACGGTCTGTATTCCAAAATCTGTTGAGAACGACATTCCTGTTACTTCGGTTTCTTTTGGATTTAACAGCGCGCTGAGCTTTACAATCGAAATGTTGCAGCGTGCCAGACAGGCGGCCATCTCGGCCCGAAAGATCGCTGTGGTGGAAGTAATTGGCAAACAGGCAGGATGGCTGGCGCTTCAGGCAGGCATAGCAATTTCTGCTGATGCGGTGCTGTTGCCCGAAATACCATGTAACCTTAATATGCTGGCCCGAAGGTTAGATGAAAAGATTTCTTCCAGGAGGCCCTATGGATTGGTGCTTGTGGCCGAAGGCGTAAGACTATTTAAAAAACCGGAAGACCAACCCGGTTCAACGCGCATTGTTTCGCTGCCACCCCAGGCAACCGGTGAGGCAACTGAACAAGTCGCAATTCCGTCTGAAAAGACAGCAGAAACACTGGCGAGGGAACTCCAATTGCTTATTGACAGAGAAACCTATCCGCTTGTTGTCGGACCATGGGCAAGAGGTGGATCACCCACTGCCGTAGACCTGCAACTGGGTATGGCATACGGGGCAGGAGCTATTCAGGCATTGAAAGCTTCAAAGAATGGGGTAATGGTTGCTTTTGCCCCTCCTGAGATTCAGTACGTGCCATTGGCAGAAGTGATCAATAAAGTCAGAACAGTGTCTGCCGAAAGTGAATTCCTGAAGATCGCAGGATCACTGGGTATTTATGTCGGAAACTTTGCCTCAAAGAAACCTTAACAATCAAAGGAGGTTAAAAAATGAACACTACGGATCAATCAAAAGATGTTTACGAACGACTGGCCGATGTGCTTGATGCAACCCCTCAGGGCTTTCCCAGGATGAAATCCGGGGTGGAATTAAAACTGCTAAGGCTGGTGTTTACTCCCGAGGAGGTTTCGCTGGCCAGTTACCTGACCACAACCTACGAATATCCTGCTGAAATAGCCAGACGCGCTGGCATTGATGTGGAAGATGCCCTCGTGATACTATCCGGGCTGATTTCCAGGAAACTTGTTCGCATGAAAGGTCCGCCGTCTTATCCCGGCATGCCGGCTCCTCCTCCCGGAAAAGATTCGCTGTTCCGGCTTGGCCCTTTTATGATCGGGTGGTACGAAGCATGTATGCGGGTTGAGAGCACGGAATTTGCAACCCTTTTCCATCAATATATGGAAGAGGGTGGCAGCGAACGGATCCTTGCTCCGCGGCCCGGCGTGCTGGGCGTTGTTCCGGTGCGGGGCTCGCTTAAGCCGGAATTGATGGCTACGATGGAGCCGCACCTCGATATTGACGCTCATTTAAAGCGGCACGATCGTTTTCTGGTAATGGATTGTGTGTGCAAAAGGGAGATGGAGGCCCTGGGAAAAGACGACAGCCGTTATCCGTTGAAACGCTGCGGATTTTTAGGACTACCTTCCAGTGTACCACTGGGAGAACATGTGCTCAGCCGGGAGGAAGCCGACCAGCTTCTTCGAAAGCTTGAAAAAATGGGGCATGTAAGTAATGCAGCCTACGGATTTCAGATGGGCGCCGAAAGCCCGCAGTATGTCGGCGGCTGCAATTGCGACCGTTACGCCTGCGGGGTATTTAACAACCACTATCCCAGCCAGGCCTCAAACTACCGTGTCGTCAAAGATTACGATAAATGTATAGCCTGCGGTATTTGCATCGATCGTTGTCCCGTCTATGCACATACCGAAGGTAACCGTGATGATGGCATGCCGGAATATAACAGGGACAAGTGCATCGGATGCGGTGTTTGCGTGATTGCCTGTGATCCTGAAGCGCTTGAACTGGAACCGGTGTCGGCAGAGGAATGGTTCTATACTCCCAAAAGCCTGGAGGAATGGGAAGAAATGAGGGCAAAATACCTGGCTTCGGAGAAGTAGGAAGAATTGCGGATTTTATACTATAAGCTTATGATTGCCAAGGATATATTTGGAATTGTGGCCATCTTTTTATTGCTCAGTTTTGTAACTGCTACTCCCTTGCTGGCACAGGATGAACAAAAGCCGGCAGCAGATGATGCTGCAGCGATTGCCAAGAAACTGGCCAATCCTATCGGGGCACTGATCAGTTTGCCATTTCAGAATAACATGGATATAGCTATCGGCGATTACAGTGGTTCGCGAAATACACTGAACATACAGCCGATCGTTCCATTCAGTCTGAATGCAAAATACAGCCTAATTACGCGATATATTGTTCCCGTAATAGCCCAGTATGACATTACCGGTGAAGATACCCGGCAAAGCGGACTGGCCGATGCACTGGTGAGCGGGTGGATATCAAATGCGGTTGTAAAAAACGGATTTGTATGGGGTGTGGGGGCTGCATTTTTAGTTCCTACCGCTACGGATGATTTTTTAGGGACCCAGAAATTCGGTGTAGGGCCAACAGTTATTGTTCTGCAACAAAAAAACGGCTGGACTTATGGTGCATTAATGAACCAGATTTGGTCAGTTGCAGGCGATGCTGACCGAAGTGATGTCAACCAGATGTATCTGCAACCCTTTCTTACTTATAACTGGAAAAGCGGAGCAGGACTTACGGTAAACTCAGAAACAACTCTGAACTGGGAAGCAAATACCACCAATGCCTATATCAATATTATGGCAGGCGGGCTTACAAAATTCGGCAAACAACTAGTTCAACTTCAGGTTGGGCCTCGCATACAGGTTGCTGCCCCTGAAGGCAGCAAATCACCCTTTGGAGTCAGGGCAGCCGTGATTTTTGTATTTCCGAAGAAATAAAGGAAAAGAGATTCAGGATTATACGCGAGAATTACTTTGACAAATGCGGAAATGAATTTCAGAACTATTAAAACCAGTAGAACATGATGGAAACAGGTCCCGGCTTCAAAGCAAAATTGAAATTTTACCACTGTAAAAGCAGTTACCATTGCATGGCTGCTTGTCCGGAACAGGCCATAACGAAAGGCGCTGATCGTTTTCCCCCCATGGCCTGCCTGAGTGATGATCTGCTGCCCGGAAAGGCAGAAATTGACCCGGACAAATGTACCGGTTGTGGATTGTGCATACCGGTTTGCCCAAATAATGCCCTTGAAATGGTGCCAGTTGATAGTTAACATTTTGTAAAAAACAGAATGATATGAATGAGCCGATTTTGAATGCTGTAGTGACCCTGCGAAACGAAGTTTCTCCCTGGTTGATGATACTGCAGGTTGTACCCGATGGATGGGAATTCCCTCACTACGTGCCCGGCCAGTTTACTGCTTTGGGATTACCCGGTTCGGCGTCACGCTGTGCACTTGCCGAACCGGAAATCAGCCCTCCTGCAGAAGCTGACAAGCTGATAAAACGGGTTTACTCTATCTCGTCCTCTCCTGAAAACCATGAATTTCTTGAATTTTACCTAGCACTGGTACCAGGCGGCAAGTTGTCGCCCCGGCTGTTCAACCTTAAAATTGGCGACCGTGTCTGGCTTTCGCCAAAACCAGTTGGCAGGTTTAATTACGATGATTCAAAGATCCCTGAAGGAGCCAACTTGTTACTTCTGGCTACCGGTTCCGGGCTTGCACCTTTCATCAGCATGTTAAGCACTTACCTGATCAACCAACCCAAACGAAAGGTTGCCGTGATTCATGGCGTACGACATTCGTGGGATTTAGGTTACAGGTCAATTTTAATGGCCATGGAGCATCTTCGTTCGAATATAACGTACATACCCGTCGTCAGCCGTCCCGAAGAAGAACCTGTTCCCTGGAAAGGAGCGACCGGTCATGTTCAGGATGTATGGAATAGTGGTGCAATAGCTAAGGCATGGGGATGTACCCCGGGGCCTCTCAATACCCATGTTTTCATGTGTGGAAATCCCCGGATGAACGAATCGATGATCGAAATACTCACAAAGGAGGGATTTAAAGAAGACACGAAGGACGAATACGGCCAGATACATGCGGAAAAATACTGGTAATGCTAAAATGATAATGAACCACCAGAAAAATAATTCAAACCTGTTCCTTAAGTTCATCGATTTATGAAAACAACAAATAATAACTCCCCGCTCACGAATTCAGGGGCCGAATTAAGAAGACTAAAAGATGATCATGAAAAAAGGTCACCCTGGAAAAAGTGGGGACCCTATTTAAGCGAACGCCAGTGGGGAACCGTCCGCGAGGACTACAGCGAAAACGGCGATGCCTGGAATTTCTTCACGCACGATCATTCCCGCTCACGCGCCTATCGCTGGGGTGAGGATGGTATCGCCGGCATATCCGACGACAAGCAGCGCCTCTGCTTCGCCCTGGCCCTCTGGAACGGCAGGGATCCCATTCTAAAGGAACGCCTTTTCGGTCTGACCAACACCGAAGGTAATCACGGGGAGGACGTGAAAGAATACTATTTCTATCTGGATTCCACACCGACCCACTCGTACATGAAATACCTCTACAAGTACCCGCAGGCGGCCTATCCCTACGCCGATCTGGTGGAGACAAACCGGCGCCGTTCCCGGGAAGAGTTTGAATATGAATTGCTTGACACGGGTGTCTTCAATGAGGACCGGTATTTCGATGTCTTCGTCGAGTATGCCAAAGCCGGTCCGGAAGATATCCTGGTGAAGATCACGGCAATCAACCGGGGACCAGAGGCTGCCGAACTGCATCTGCTGCCCACGCTCTGGTTCCGGAACGACTGGTCTGCCTGGATTGCCAAATCCAACAGAGCTCCCCATAAACCGAATCTGAAACAGATCAGGTCACAGGCAGGAGTGAGCACGGTGGCGGCTGCCCATCCGCTGCTGGGTGATTTTACCTTTTCTTGCGAAGGAAAAGTACCTCTGCTGTTCACCGAGAATGAAACAAACCACGAGCGGCTTTTTCCCGGAATGCAAAACGAGAGCCCCTATGTCAAGGACGGCATTAACGATTTCATTGTGCATGGTAATCACCAAGCAGTCAATCCTGATAAGGAGGGTACAAAGGCCGCAGCGCACTACCACGCGACCATCGGCGCCGGACAAACCACGGTGGTTCGGCTGAGGCTGACCGGCAATCTACCGGAAACGAAAACCAAGCCCTTTGGAAATCTTTACGATGAGGTCTTCGCTGACAGGCTTCGTGAAGCCGATGAGTTTTACAAATCAGTTACGCCCTCATCTGTGAGTGAAGATGAGGCAAGGGTGATGCGCCAGGCCATTGCCGGTATGCTCTGGAGCAAGCAGTTCTACTTCTTCGACGGAGACAACTGGCTGGACGAGCACAACTCAAACCCCCTTCATCACGGATATCGAAACTCCCGTAACTCGGAGTGGTTCCACATGCTGAACGAGGACATCATTTCCATGCCCGACAAGTGGGAATACCCCTGGTATGCGGCCTGGGATCTGGCTTTCCATGCGCTCCCGCTCTCCATCGTCGACCCCGACTTCGCCAAGGAACAGCTGAAACTTGTGCTCCGCGGGCTTTACATGCATCCCAGCGGGCAGATGCCTGCTTATGAGTGGAATTTCAGTGATGTGAACCCCCCGGTTCACGCATGGGCCACACTTTTCCTGCACCGCAGTGAACAGGCCCTTCGCGGCGAAACGGACATTGAATTCCTGACGGCAGCGTTCAACAAACTGCTGACTAATTTCACATGGTGGGTGAACCGCAAGGACCGGTTCGGCAAGAACGTATTTGAGGGCGGATTCCTCGGCCTGGATAACATTGGCGTCTTCGACCGCAGCGCACCACTGCCCACCGGTGGCCACCTGGAGCAGGCCGACGGCACGGCGTGGATGGCCCTTTTCAGCCAGAACATGCTGGAACTCGCGGTGGAACTTGCTGCACATAACCGTTCCTACGAGGACATGGTCATTAAGTTCACAGAGCACTTCTACTATATTGCCGCGGCCATGAATCGCCCCGGCCAGGATGGCATGTGGGATGAGGAAGACGGTTTCTATTACGACCTGCTTCGGCTCCCCGACGGGAGCGCCACAAGGCTTAAGGTGCGCTCATTGGTTGGGCTCTTGCCTCTTTGTGCGACGACCGTCACAGAATCGTGGCAGCGGGATCGCATTCCCCGGGTAATGTCCAGCCTCAATGAACGTCTTCGCCGAATGCCGGAACTCCTGGAAACCATGCACTCTACGGGTCCGGATCATTTTGGAGTGGAAAACAGGGGAATCATTGCACTGGTCAACACGGAGCGGCTGCGCAGGATCCTGATGAAGATGCTTGATGAGAACGAATTCTTCGGTCCTTACGGTATCAGATCCATATCGAAGTTCCATGAGCAGCACCCCTATGTCCTGCATGCCGGTGGCCAGGAGTACCGGGTGGATTACCTGCCGGCGGAGTCGAACACCGGTATGTTCGGCGGTAACTCCAACTGGCGGGGGCCGGTCTGGATGCCGGTGAATGCACTCATCATCCGTGCACTTCTGAACTTCCACCTGTATTACGGCGATAACTTCCGGATCGAATGTCCTACCGGTTCCGGTAACCTGATGAACCTTTTCGAAGTTAGTAAGGAGATCGCCGGAAGGCTCACCCGTATGTTCACCCGCGATGAGCAGGGACGGCGACCTGTATTCGGAGGCTCGGAGAAGTTCCAGACGGATCCTTACTGGCGCGATAATATTCTCTTTTACGAATACTTCCACGGCGACAATGGCGCCGGGCTGGGTGCCAGCCATCAGACGGGATGGAGCGGGGTCATTGCAAAGCTTATCCAGCTTTACGGCCTGCTGGATTCCGGGAACGCCCTGAAAAGTGGCAAGAAGGCCGCGTTCACTCAGGGCGGAGACAAAACCGTGAAAAAGACCCATTCCGGATCGAAACGAACAACATCAACCAAAAAATAAAAAGGAGAAATAAAATTGAAAGCTATCACTGTTGAACCTAAAAAGCCGGGGACCGCGAGACTCATGGATATCCCTGAACCGGATGAGCACCTGGGCTCTGTCCTGGTGGAAGCTGTCGCTGTCGGTGTTTGCGGTACCGATGTCGAAATTGTCGAAGGGAAATATGGCTGGGCACCTCCCGGTCAGGAGTATCTTGTGCTGGGCCATGAATCCCTGGGCCGTGTTCTTGATCCCGGCCCAACGAGCGGGCTGAAGAAAGGGGATCTTATCGTGGGCATTGTCAGACGACCGGACCCTGTCCCCTGTCCGAACTGCGCCGTGGGGGAATGGGACATGTGCCGTAATGGGCTCTACACCGAGCGGGGGATCAAAGAGATCCACGGTTACATGTCGGAGCGCTGGAGGATCGAACCGGAATACGCTATAAAAATTGATCCTGCGCTGGGTATCCTGGGTGTGCTCCTGGAGCCGGCCACCGTGGTGGCTAAAGCCCTGGAACAGGTAGGCCTGATCGGCAGGCGATCGTTCTGGGAACCCAAAACAGCGCTGATCACAGGAGCCGGACCGATCGGATTGCTTGCTGCTCTTTTCGCTAAATTGTACGGACTGGAAGTGCATGTGCTGGACCGGACAGTAGGCGGCCCCAAAGCAGACCTTGTGCACGAACTTGGCGGAACGTACCACTCCGGCAGCGTGAAGGATCTTGACTTCGAACCGGACACCATCATTGAATGCACCGGTGCGGGCCAGGTCATTGCTGAATCTATCCAAAAGATCGGGGCAAACGGTATCGTTTGCCTGGCAGGAATAGGACACGGTGGTTCAGCCACGCAGGCAACCATTGCCGATGTGGCCTCCACAGCGGTGTTGCGCAACAATGTGATCGTGGGCAGTGTAAATGCCAATAAAAGGCACTGGTACCGGGCAAGCCAGTATCTTGCCCGTGCTGACCGCGCCTGGCTGTCAAAACTCATCACACGGCGGGAAAGACCCGAAAATTTCAAAAATGCGCTCAGCCGGCAGCCGGGTGACATAAAAGTGGTCATTCAATTCTCTGAAATATAGCAGGATATGTTGATTCACACCAGCAGGCAGAGATTAATTGGCTCTTTCGCGGGATCGCTGCAGCAAAGGATATTCATACTTATTTCTTTGTTGCTGCCGCTACTGCTTGCGATTGCATGCTCGACCACTGATAAGGATTATCTCGTTTATGCCGGAACCTATACGGGCAGTGGCAGCGATGGCATCTATGCCTATCGCTTTGATGCGACGAAGGGTGATTTCAAACCATTGGGCCTGGCTGCCAAAACCGATCATCCATCCTTTCTTGCAACGGATTCTGGCGGGAAATTCCTCTATGCTGTCAATGAGCTGGACTCATTTCAGCAGAAAGCATCGGGTGCTGTAAGCGTATTTTCAATCGAAAAGGAAACGGGCAAGTTAGAATTGCTACAACAAGTCCCATCCCTGGGTGCTGCACCCTGCCATGTTTCGCTGGATCAATCCGGGCGGTATCTGCTGACTGCTAACTATAACGGTGGGAATGTGGCCGTATTCCCTATCGGGGGAGATGGCCGGCTGGGCCCTGCTTCAGCATTTATACAATACACCGGATCAGGTGTGAACCCCGATCGCCAGACCGGGCCGCATGCTCATTTTATTCAGGTAACCAACGACAACCGGTTTGTAATGGTAGCTGATCTTGGCACTGACAGGGTGTTCGTGTACCGGTTCGATCCGGTCACCGGCTCTCTTACAGCCCCTGACTCCTGCTATGTAACGATGAATCCTGGCTCCGGACCAAGACATATTGCTTTTGCTCCTTCGGGCAAATTTGTTTATGTATTAAATGAGTTGACTTCAACTGTCACCGTCTTTGCATTTGAATCGGAAACCGGATGGATGAAGGCAAAGCAAACCATTTCCGCACTTCCGGAAAATTTCTCCGGTGAGAACACGGCAGCAGAGGTGGCAGTGGATGCAAAAAGTCAGTTTCTGTATGTATCGAACCGAGGGGACGATAGCATCGGGGTCTTCAGCATTAATTCCAATGACGGGAGCCTGACCCCTGTTGAGTGGGTTTCGAGTGGAGGGAAGACTCCCCGCCACATTGAGATTGATCCGACCGGTCGATGGCTCATTGCCTCAAACCAGAACTCAGGCAACGTGGTGCTCTTCAGGATCGACCAGGCTACCGGACAGCTGATTCAGACCTCCCGGTCCATAGATCTGGCCTCTCCAGTTTGCATACGCTTATTATCAATAAACGAATAATCTGTTACAGGATCCATGAGCGATGTAAATAATTTCAGTTTTCGAAAAAGAATATTTTTTTCCGAGTTCATAGGTACAGCTTTGCTGGTTCTGCTGGGCCTGTCGGTGGTCATACTGATGTTCGGAGAAGGCAGTCCGCTTGGGCATCTGCTTCCGAATGTAAAACTCAGGCAAACGATCACCGGTTTCCTGTTTGGTTCCATAGGTGCCTCGATTGCACTCTCCCCTGTTGGTAAGGTAAGCGGAGCGCATATCAATCCTGCCGTTACAATGACCTTCTGGCTGTTTCGCAAGATCGATTCACGAATTTCGATTACCTACATACTTGCACAATTGACCGGCGGGATCGTTGGCGCCCTGCCGCTCCTGGTCTGGGGCGCAATGGGCAGAAGCGTGTCGTTCGGTGCTACCCTGCCGGGCGAAGGTTATTCCATGCTGACCGTATTGCTGGGGGAAGTGGTCATCACATTTACCATGGTCCTGCTTCTTGTTGTATTCATCGGATTCAGACAGATCCGGACCTATACCCCGGCCATTTTCCCGGTTCTGTTTGCGATCATGGTCCCCCTGGAAGCGGCTATTTCAGGAACCAGCGCGAATCCTGCACGCAGTATCGGTCCGGCAATCATTTCCGGAGATTGGCAGGGATGGTGGATCTACTGGGTAGGACCGGTGGCAGGTGCTTTGCTGGCCAGCCTTGCCGGCAGTGCGCTGGCACGGCGGATCACGGTGGCCAAACTGTACTATTTTGACAGCGACCGTGATGGATTGCTAAGAAGGATGGAATCATCAGATACTTAGTCACCCTTCAGGGCAAAATATACCTATTAATAGGTATTGTCCACGATTTGAAATGGTTATAATTTTGATTAACTATGGAAGCAAGGATCCCTCCTATTGTGGTTACTTCAATGAATGTGTAATTAATGGATTATCAGATGACAAACGAAAAAATCGTATCTCGGGATGAGCCGGCCGGTAAGATGCCGGATTCTGCAAAAGATCGGACGGATATGGCGGTCGACCGGACGGTGATGGCAGCCGACCGGTCGCTGATGGCCTGGGTGCGTACAGGCCTTTCGCTGATCAGTTTTGGCTTTACCATCTATAAGTTCCTTCAATATCAAAGAGAGCAACTTCAGGCAGAAGGCATCGTCGTTCCTGACATCTCGGGTCCAAAAGTGTTTGGCCTGTTACTGATCGGCATCGGCATTCTTTCCTTACTCCTTGGTACGATGGAAAATGTAACGATAATCAAACGATTACGGAGGCAATACGTCATTAGCCAACCCCGGTATTCCCTGTTCATATCCTGGACCATCACCATCATTGGGATCATTCTCTTTGCAGGGATCATATTCCAGCTAAAGGGCATTAGCTGACAGATGACACTGAACAGTTAACACTTTAACACTTTGACAATTTAACACTTTAACACTTTATAACAATGAAAGTAATTATCGTTGGTGGAGTAGCAGGTGGTGCCTCGTGTGCGGCACGCCTTCGCCGGCTTGATGAAAAAGCCGATATCCTTTTGGTCGAACGCGGTCCGTTCGTATCCTATGCAAACTGTGGCCTTCCATACCATGTTGGAGGCTCTATTGAAAATGAATCAAGTCTCCTGGTAGCGACTGAACAGATGTTCCGCAATCAGTTTGCGATTGATTGCAGGACAAACTGTGAAGTGGTGGGTATCCATTCCGGGAAAAAAACCGTGGATCTGAAGAATCACATTACCGGTGAAGTGTCCACAGAAAAATATGATAAGCTTGTCATTTCACCTGGAGCAGCACCGATTCGTCCACCGCTTACGGGAATTGATCTTCCGGGGATATTCTCTGTAAGAACGGTGGCTGACGCAAAAAATATACGCGAATGGCTTGAAAGAGATATAGACAGGTCAGTCGGGAACTCATTCACAGGTGTTGATACCATATCGAAACCGAAGCATGCCGTTGTTATCGGCGGAGGATTCATCGGTCTGGAGATGGTCGAGAATCTTATGGAAAGAGGACTCGAGGTGACGCTCATCGAGAAACTCAACCAGGTCATGCCACCTCTGGATCCCGAAATGGCATGCATTGTTGAGCGATACCTGGCAAGGCATAATGTTAAAGTAGAGCTCAGCGATGGCGTTGCAGGATTCAGGAAACCGGAAAATGGCCGTCTGGAGGTTCTTACTGAAAAAGGAAAAGCGCATCCGGCTGATATCGTTGTCATGGCAATAGGTGTGAAACCGGAAACCGGGCTCGCAAAGATGGCCGGAATTGAAATAGGCCAAAGAGGTGGCATTCGCGTGAATGAACACATGATCACATCCGATCCTGATATTTTTGCCGTTGGTGACGCCGTCGAGGTTAAGGATTTTGTCACCGGAGAATGGACACTTGTCCCCCTTGCCGGACCGGCAAACCGCCAGGGCCGCATAGCTGCAGATGTGATCGCAGGTCGCGGCTCACGTTTCCGTGGCACGCAGGGCACTTCGATCTGCAAACTTTTCAATGCCACCATTGCTCAAACGGGAGTGAATGAAAAGACCCTCAAACGGATCGGCGACCAGGATTATGAGAAGGTCTACCTTTACCCCAATTCACATGCAGGATATTACCCCGGAGCCAAGATGATGGTCATCAAATTCCTATTCCGTAAATCAGACGGAAAGGTTCTGGGAGCACAGGTTCTTGGTGAGGATGGCGTACCAAAGAGGATAGATTCCTTTGCCATGGCAATCCAGATGGGATGTACGATCTATGATCTTGAGGAATCAGAACTCTGTTATGCCCCGCCGTACGGAAGCGCAAAAGATCCTGTCAATTTCGCCGGAATGGTCGCGGCAGACGTATTGAAAGGCGACATGCCTATCGTTCACTGGGAGTCACTGGGAGATGGATTTATACTCGATGTGCGTAATCCGCAGGAACTTGCAGTGGAGTCAATTCCAGGCGCTTTGAATATACCGCTGCCCGAGCTCCGCGCCCGTCTGGGAGAACTACCACGCGACCGTGAGATCAATATCTTATGCCGGTCGGCACAAAGGGCCTACTATGCCACCCGGATCCTGCTCCAGAACGGATTTAAAGCCCGGAATATTTCGGGAGGCATGCTGGCACGCTCACATCGTAAAACTTAAACAACAGGAGGTAAATGATGAATGCCATTATTCAATTTTATCAGACCATATTTACCCCATTAGTAATCCTCTTCACTATCTCTAACCTGGCGATGATGGGACTCCAGGTCAATATACCCCAGGTGGGCAGGAAAATGAAAAATGTGAAGTTCGTGGCGATGATACTCGTTTGGGGCTGGGTGGTAGGACCGCTTTTAGGGTGGCTTATTATCAAAATCCTTCCGTTGGATGTACCCTACGCAAATGTGGTGCTCCTTACCAGTCTGGCGCCCTGTGCACCGTTCCTCCCGCCGATGATTACCAAAGCCCGCGGGGATATAGACTTCGGGGGAGCCTTCATCCCGCTGGCAGCAGTGGGTACAGTGATCTTTATGCCATTGTTGGCACCCCTTCTGATCAAGGGGATCGCATTAAGCTCCCTGACCCTCGCAAAACCTCTTGTTATCACCGTGCTGATACCGTTGATCATCGGAGCCCTGATCAGGACGTATGCCACGCGGGTGGCTGATAAGATATTCAAACCGGTCAAGCTGATCGCGAATTTGTCTACACTCCTCACCATTGTGGGTTGCTTTGTTATATACACACCACAGATGATAGATACGGCGGGCAGCTTTGCCTTGCTCTCAATGACAGTGTTTATGCTTGTACTGGGTCTGTTGGCATATCGTTTCGGTTTCGGTCTGAAACAGAACGAGAGAAGCATCATGTCCATGGGGATGGGCACGCGGAATATCGCAGCTGTATTGGCAGGGGTTCTTGCCATTCCGAATGGCGACCCGCGCATGACGGCAATGGTCATTATGTGGACGTTGTGGTCATTTATCCTCGTGTTGATTTTTGCTCCTGTCTTCGGAAAACTATCCCGCAAATCGGGTGTACCCGTTTGAAATGTATATCCAACTAATGAAAATAAAAGTAAAACGACTCGTATTCATCATCTTTCTGATCCTTGATACCGGAATCCTTTCTCAAACATCGTTAAAACTATAGCATGGAGACATTGGAATTATTTTTAGAAAAGGCAGTCAGTGTAATTTCACTGGCGCTTGAATACTCAGCCGTGTTGTGTATAGCTATTGGTTTTGTTAATGCATTTATTCTATTGCTGAAGTCAAAGCAATTGAATTTTTCACCGTCATTTAACAGGCTGAAGTTTAAATTTGGCGGATGGCTCGCACTGGCTCTTGAATTTCAACTTGCCTCCGACATTATAAAAACAACGGTTGCCCCAACGTATGAAAATCTTATTCAGCTGGGTGCAATAGCAGTGATAAGAACATTCCTGAATTATTTCCTGAATAAGGAACTGAAAGAATTACCGGAACAGATCATGAAAAATGTTGGAAATAAAAAAACTGAATCAATTTCAGAAACAATGAATCAATGACAAAGAAGCTGATATCATATATATTTACGACATGCCTTGGAATTTCAGTACTCCCTTCTCTCTTCCTGATGCCAGGGCCCTGTGCGGTATCCGTGATCAAAGGAAAATCTTTACAAACAAACATTTTATCATACAATAAAAAATGAAAACAGAACAATTGATCAAAGCAATGGTTGGGTTATTACTGCCAGTTATTGTCCTGGCCTGTTCAGAAAACCTTTTCGCCCAGCAGGCAACACCGCCGGCATTACCTGATACGTCAAAAATGACCTACAACCAGATCTCACAGGGATTGAAACTGTACGTCTACCCATCAAAAGATCAAAGCAAACAGCAGCAAAAGGAAGATGAGTTTGAATGTTACCAGTGGGCCATGGAACAATCCGGGATTGATCCGTTGAATCTTCCGAAAGTGGAAGCAGCACCCGCACAAACAGGCCCTACGGGAGCAGGTGTCAAGGGTGCGGCTAAAGGTGCGGCCGCAGGGGCAGCCATTGGCGCCATAACGGGTGACGCCGGCGACGGTGCCGCCGTGGGTGCCATTGTGGGAGGGCTTTCCGGCAGGCGCCAGGGGAAACAGGCCCAATCACAGCAAAACCAGCAGGCACAGGCTGGTGCAGCCGCTGCTGAACAGGAGATGAAAAACAGCTTTGTGAAAGCTTTTACTGTTTGTATTGAAGGAAAAGGATACACCGTCAAATGAGAAAACAAAAAATGATAACTTATGAAAAATCTGGTCCTTTGTGGTCTGATCAGTATATGCCTGGCAGCATGTACATCCACCACCGAAAAAAAACACGCTGAAAACATTGACATCGTCAAAAGCTATGTACAGTCCGTTGAAGAAATGGATTTTAATGCAATGGATGAATTTCTGGCTGATGACTATCTCGGCATGGGCCCTTCGTATGGAGATTCCATACGCAAAAAGGAAGCTGTGGAGAACTGGAAGGAGAACGTCACTAACCTGTACGAAAAGATTCATTATAACCGCTCACGGTTTGCCGCGGTGACCATTCCCGAGGGCGACAATAAAGGTGAATGGGTGGCCAACTGGGCTGAGCTGAATATTGTTTACAAAAACGACCGGGGATCGGTCACTATCCTGGCCAATACCAATTACCTTTTAGAAAACGGAAAGATTGCAAAGAGCCTGACCTTTTATAATGAAGCTGATGCACTGCGGCAATTGGGGTATGCGATCGTGTCTCCCGGAGATGGCGAATAAATATGAATCATGAAAAATTTAGCCCTCATCTTAATCATTCTTTTTGCAGCAGGTTTGCAGGCTTATTGCCAGGAAGACAATCCCGACAGCACAAAATCCAGGATTTACCTTGAACCTTACTACAGGAACGTCATCAAATTCAATCCCACCCCGATGCTGCTTTTTGGTGAATTAAAAAATATCACGTTCAGCTATGAAAGGATGCTGAAGAAAAATCAATCGTTTGCGGTTCAGGCGGGTTACCTTCAGTTTCCCAACGTAATCAATGATACGGTCGCAAATCTCATTTTAATCAATGAGGGATCAAAGAAAGGAGTAAACCTGGGCGTTGATTACAGGTACTATCCGGTTAACAGAAATCCCAAGCCCTTTCCGGATGGATTGTATATCGGGGGGTATGTTTCATATTATGGCTTTCAGTTCAGCAACAGTTTTGATGTTCTTAAAATCAACACAGATCAGGAAAATACGATCGATGGAAACCTGAATATTGTCAATATGGGCTTTGATTTAGGATATCAGTTCGTTTTCTGGAAAAGGCTGACCCTTGATCTGTTGCTGTTTGGTCCTGCACTGAGTTATAATCACGCCAGGCTTGAAATAAAAGGAGACCTGGATTCGGAGGAGATTCAAAATATTGACGAGGAATTAGTTGAAAAACTCATCGACAGGTTTCCTCTTTTAGGCGTACTCCACAGCGGGGAGAGCCTTGTTTTCACCGGAAACAAGACCAAATTTGGGACGGGGTTCCGTTACTCTTTCCAAATTGGATTCCATTTTTAATCAATATTAAAAACTCACAAATCCATGATGAAAAAAATCGTATTATTCCTGACCGGATTGACCATCTGCATGTCCGCCTGGACTCAGGAACCACGGGTGGATACTGTTGCCGTTATGATCATCGATCGCATGGCTACGGTTATCGGCGAACTGAACTCCTGCAGTTTCACCCTGAACACCACAATGGATGTTAACGACCCGGACTTTGGTCTGATCAAAAGAACCTGGACAGATGAAGTTTACCTTGTGGGTCCGGATAAAATGCATCTTCAAACGCACGGGGACAAAGGTAACCGGGGATTCTGGTACAATGGATGGCAGGCTGTCACCTATTCCTTCGACGAAAATAACTTTGCCACCATCGAGGCCCCGGATAACCTTATCGCGATGATCGACACTATCAATCATCATTACGGCATCGAGTTCCCTGCCGCAGATTTCTTTTATCCGACTTTTACCGATGATCTCCTTGCAAATTTTGATACCATCGTATTCCTGGGGAAAAAAAAATTAAATGGCAGGGAATGTTTTCATATACTGGTTTCCAACCAGGCCATCAGTGTCCAGATGTGGTTTACGGGGGATGCCTTTACGCTGCCTCAACAGTTTGTCATTCGTTATAAAAATGAGGAAAACAGACAGTACGAAGCCACTTTCAGCAACTGGCAGCTCAACCCGGAGATCCCGGCGGCAGTTTTTGAATTCACGCCACCGCCGGCAGCACGGGAAGTTTCGATTTTACCAAGATATAAAAGATAATATCCACACTATTTTTTCAATCATGAAAACAAAAATTCATACACACATTATTAAATCAGCATGGCTTCTCTTTGCTATGGTGCTGTTGTGTTCCATGGCTGCTGAGGCACAAAGGTTTTCAGGTGGCGGCGGAGGTGGCGGCGGGATGAGCCGGCCTTCTTCTTCCTCCTACAGCCGGCCTTCTTCTTCTTCATACAGCCGGCCTTCTTCTTCCAGCCAGAGCCGTTCCTATAGCTCACAGAATCGTCAGGCGACAACCCAGAACCGCTCTTCCAACACGATCAACGGCGGTAACCAGTCCTCTGCATCCCGGGATAAGGCTGCAACAAAAAATACATCGGCATCCCAGACCCCGGCGGCGACGGACAGGGCCGGAACGAGCACTAGCCGCGCAGATAAGGCATCTGCGGGCGGATCCGTTTCAACAGCCGACAGATCGGGAACCTCAGCAGGAACGAAAGCATCCTCTGCTGACAGGACGAAAACGTCCGGAGGTAACCAGGTTTCAACAGGTGCCCGTAACACAGCCTCCTCCAGTGACAGGACCAACGTTTCAACGGGTGACAGAAATAACATAAGCAATAAAAATATCGACAACAGCCGGGACATCAATATCGATCAGGACAATTATTACGTGAGACCTCCGGTGGCGCCATACCCCAGGCCTCCTTACGCATATGGCGGATACCATTACAGCAGCTACCATCCGTATGCTTATCATCCCTATCATCCCTATTCCTACGGACCATACTATAATCCCTGGGGGGTCTTTGTAGCCACGATTGCCGTGACGGCTGTCGTGGTCAGCGTTGCCAATGCTAACCAACAGTATTACTATGATCAGGGGGTGTATTACGTTTCATCCGGCGACGGCTACACAGTGGTTCAGGCTCCCGCCGGTGCCACCGTTACAACGCTCCCGCCAGAGACACAGACGGTGGTGGTGAACGAGACCACCAATAATTATTACTATGGCGGGACGTACTATGAAAAAACGGAAGACGGCTATACCGTCGTGCCACCGACTGCCGGAACCATTGTCCCGAACCTGCCCGAAGGAGGAGAAGAAGTCAAGATTGGTGATGTAACGTATGTGAAATTTGGCAATACATACTACCAGCCTGTAAAGGTGGAGGGGAAAGACATGTACGAAGTAGTGAATGTGGAAGCAGCCGAAGCGGAAAAATAACCTGAGCGTGCTAAAAATCAGGAACTTGCTTTGCTTTTTGATCTTTACGCCTGAGTCTACTCCGAAAAGGGATCATCGAGCCTTAATTTAGGGCTAAAGCCCTATAAACCAGTGCTTTGACTTACCCCGGCCTTAAGGCCGGGGTAATTGATAACCAACCAGTTAGTGGACTTCAGTCCAAAATTATTACTTTTCGGAGTGGACTTACTCTTTGATCTTGAAAACCAGTCCTCCGCTGAAATCGCCCTGAACAATGGGGGCCCAGGCATTGGCGCTGACACCCGTACTTGCACCGCCGGTCCCGATGCCGACAAACATTCCCATCCCAGCAAAATACATCGGCATCAGCAACCGGCCCTGCACTTTGATGCCTACCCGGTCAGTAAAGAAATAGTTAAGGCCAGCACCCAGTGCCACGGAGAACATCCATCCATCCTCAATATCCTCATCCATTACATTGAACCATGTTGCACCAAGTGAGAAAAGGCCGTATCCTTCCAGGTTTTCTTTGCTGCTGCCTCTTTTAACGGCTAGCTGGAAATAATCTACGGTCAGATCGATATCTGTTTCCGGATAGGTGATTGGATAATACGAGTCGAAATGACCAGTCGTATTCATCCGGCTGTATGAAAAACCTGCCATCATTCCCGGTTGGGTTTCTATATCCAGCCCGAGTCCCCAGTTCCCGTGATCCTGGATCTTGAATGACCCTTCGTAAAAATCCAAACGGCCGCCAAACTGATACCCGGCAATGGCATAGAACTGCATGGGCCTGCCCTGAGCCCACAGACCTGAAAAAGAAGAAAGGGCCATCACGGTCAGAACAACAATGATTGCAAGATTTTTCATCGATTGGTCTTTTAGGTTGAATTGCACAAATGTAGAAATTAATTAATTCATAGAATATGCCTTTTTATGTTGGAAATATATTTATTATCGTATTTTTGCTCATCACGTACAACCGGATTTTACCCTGACAATCAACCGATAATTAACCATCAACGTCGCAACCATGACCCAAAAGAATAATTTCAGAACATGGGGATACCTGTTGATCCTCAGTTTGCCTTTCTTACTTTTTTCATGCTACCCGGGCGGACCTGAATATGTTGAAGACATGGATCTTGTGGCCACAAAATATGATGAAACCTTCGATTTCTCTAAAGTGAATACTTACATCATGCCCGACACGGTCATGCCCGTCTATGACCCAGACTATTCCGAAGACGCAGATCCGGTTGACGCGCAAATGCAGAAACTCATCCTCGATGAAGTTGAAAAGCAGTTCGATCAGCTTGGCTATGAACGGATATACGATACAATCAACGGATATCCTGATGTTTATGTAACGCTGAGTGCTTTTACATCGACCTATGTAGGGTATTATTACGATTACTGGTACTACTGGTGGGGCTACTATCCCTACTGGCCACCTTACTGGGGCGGGGGATATTATCCTTATTATCCCTGGGGCGGAGCCGTTGTGTACAGTTACACGACAGGAACCGTGCTGATCCAGATGATGGATCCCAATCATGTGGACATGGATGAACAGAAGATACCCGTTGTCTGGATCGGAGCTATCAATGGTCTGGCTGAGGGAGGACAGACAAATATCTCTGAGCGCATCAAACGTGGAATCGGACAGGTTTTCAAACAATCCGACTATCTTTAGCCACATAATACTTGATTTCGCCCGTATCACAAAATCCTGATATCCAATGAAACATTTAAGATATTTCGCATTCGTTCTGGCTTTTTTCCCGGGTTTTTTCGCCCTGGGCCAGGGATATTTTACCACCACCTACAATATTGCAGTCCCTTTGGGCAATACCAAGGATTTCATTGACAAGACCAGCCCACGCGGCTTTGGAATTGAAGCCGGGGCATGGCTGAACGACAACGTTTCGCTCGGTCTCGAATTCTCGTGGAATGGATTTTACAAGGAATACGATTACGATACGTATCATAACATTGACGGATCCACCCTCACGTTATCCGGCCGTATGTGGCGCTATACGAATGTTTATCCCCTGATGGGTGTTGTAAAATATTACCTGAATTCTGACTCGGATTTTGAAGCTTTCCTGGGAGCCGGACTCGGAACCTTCATTATCAATAAAAGAACCGATTTCGGTCTGTATACCCTTGAAGATCATCAATGGCACTTTGCCATGTATCCTGAAGTAGGGTTTATCTACTGGTTTTCTGATGCAACCGGTTTTACCTTTAATACACGGTACAACTGGGCAGCGAAATCCGGAGACATCGATGCCCAGTCGAACCTCGGATTTAACTTTGGATTTGTCTTTTACTCCTTCTGAAGGGCTCTCTCTGGATTCCGGAACAGGATAGATTTAGATGAGGATACGTCTTAAAAGAGGATCAATTTTTATTTTCCTGATCGTA
Source organism: Bacteroidales bacterium (assembly GCA_035342335.1). Classification (NCBI taxonomy): domain Bacteria; kingdom Pseudomonadati; phylum Bacteroidota; class Bacteroidia; order Bacteroidales; species Bacteroidales bacterium. Next base: position 1,192 of record DAOQWY010000032.1, on the reverse strand, counting down.
TTTACGGGCTGTTTAAGCTCTGTTGATGTCATTGCCCAGAAAACGGACATAATAATCATGGATAATGGGGACCGGATCACCGGGGAGGTGAAAAAACTGGAGTATGGTCTGGTCACCTTCAAAACGGATGATGCCGGCACCATAAGCATCAAATGGGACAAAATTGCTTCACTTACCGGTAAAGACACCTTTGAGGTGGAAACAGAAGAAGGTAATGTCTATTTCGGTTCCATACTGGAATCATCCCTGCCTGATACCCTGATCGTTGCCACCAACCTGTTACGGTTTGAGATCGCCAAGGCATCTGTAGTTTCCATCATCCCGATAAAAAATAAATTTCTCAAACGGCTCGACGGATCGGTTGGGGCCGGATTCAGCTACACAAAGGCCACAACACTGGCTCAACTCAATTTCAACACGGCAGTTCAGTATCGCACAAAAAAATTGAGTACATCGTTCTCCTATGACGGAAATTTCAGCACACAGGAAGAGGAAGATGCCACGCGAAGACAGGAATTTAACTATTTATTTCAACGGTTTCTGACCGGCAGATGGGTTTATGGCATTCAGACAGGCTTTGAACAAAATTCCGAGCTGGGTTTGGATTTGCGTATCAACCTGGGGGTGGCAGGCGGAAGGAACATGATCCAAAACAACCGGAATGTATTACAGGCTCTGGTTGGTTTTCAGGGCATCAGCGAGTGGCTGTCAGGTGAAACCGGTTCGACAGGTGATTTTGAGGGGATCATAAATGTAAATTATTCCCTGTTCAAATATGATTCCCCCAAGTCCAGCATTTCCATTATAACTGCTGCATTCCCGGGAATAACCGACTGGGGCAGGTTTCGTTTTAACTCAAGCATTAAGATCAGCCAGGAGATCATCAGTGATTTTACAATCGGCCTGACTTTTTATAACTCCTTCGACAACCGGCCCGCAGAAGGATCTGAGAAGAATGACTGGGGAGTAACGACATCTATCGGATATACCTTTTGAATCAACCCTCTACTTCTTTACGAAGGGCACCTCCTCAAGAATGTATAACCGTATGGCTGCAAGAATATACGCCTCAACCTGGAAAAACTGCATGGCTACAATCGGGGAAGCAGCCTTGGATATCTTCTTGTAATAAGTATCCACTACTGACCGACTAAATTTAAAATTCGCCAATTTGTCAACATAACATACTGAT